>JANYBY010000150.1 GCA_025360565.1 Bacteroidota bacterium | reverse complement strand
CGATTTCGCAAGCTAAGTACAAACTTTCAAGCCAACTACCCGAGAAAACAGTAGCCGCCGTAAAAACACGCTCATTCGTTCTTAAATAATCGTCGCTTTTAACAAAGATCTCATCCATTATTTTAAATAATGAATCTTTGTTACCAATATTGCTTTCCGCTCTCTTGCCTATCATAGCGTTAACCGCTCCTTTTACACCCAAAAGATCACTTAAGATCACAATATTTTTCATGTATTTTAATACATCTTCGCCTTTATCCGAAGCCATGGCGTAACACATATCAATGTTGTAAACCCCCAGATTAAACGCTCTTTGAAATTCATTATTATATTTAGATGTATTTTTTACATCGTTAAACGCCGAGTTATCATACGGCACATTCCATTTATTTATTTCCTGCATATTATTGGCGGGCGAAGGAATGTTGGCTATAGCAAAATCAAATTTAAATTTAGTGGTATCTTCCACAGTTATTTTAGTGGTGTCCTTTACAACCGCGGGAATAGAATCGTTGGTATCATCATGTTCCTTTTCTTTACTGTTGGTACAGGCAACAAACATAACAATAGACGTGCTAATTAGAAGTGATTTTAACTTAAGCATAGATGTAATTTTTAAATTTAAACAAATGTATTATTAAACCTTAAATAAACAATGGAAAATTGTTTAAGGTATTTGGATTTAAGATACTGTTAACATAAAAAAAGCGCCCCATTAAAAGAGGCGCTTTTTTGTAATTTTTATGAGGCTAAAAGTGCCACAGATCGTGTTCCCACTTAAAGATATCACCTTTGATCCTGTCGGACTCGAGGAGGGCATCTATACCCTGTGAGTACTTTTGAATTTCCCGGTTATAAACGTTTGATTCCTTGGTGACGAAACTGGAAAACTGCCGCTTCCAAAAAATATCCTCAAAGGTTCTTCGCTCACTATCGTTCTTTACATTAAATACTTCTTCTTTGGCAAAGTAAGGGCGGCATGCAGGGAAATAAGCGTAAAACAATTCCTGGCTACAACCTAATTCGGGTTTTCCCCTAGGAGTAACTTTAAAACATATTCCAATAATCCTAACCTCTAAAACCGACTTTTGTTTATCAAAGAACCAATCTTCCTTTATATCCATTTGGCAAAAACTTTCGTAGGTCCAAATAGAGTCAGTTTCACCCGGCATTTTAACGGTAAACGAGTTGCCGTCTTTGTCAAATTGTTCCTGATCGCTGGAGTCGTTTACGAATACCAATTTTTTACGGATATCGGCTTTTTCATAAGGTGATAAAAATTCTTCGTCACTGAAAGCTTGTATCTGTCCATTAAGAATTGCTTTAACCATCAACTGCATTAAAGAAATCCTGCTTTTTACGAAATCGGTCGGGTAATAAAGTTGTTGGTTTATTTTTTCGCGCATATCTAAAGAGCGCCAAACGCGTTTTTCCCAGGTAACATCACCTTCTCTTAGGTGGGTATAAGGAATGTAGCGTCTGTTTACAGCATTCTCTTTATCGTAAACACCATCTCTATAATCACCCGGGTCAAAAGCACCGCCGGGTTGAGCAAAAGAAACACTCAAGCAAAGCATGCAAAGCATCAATAGGTAAGTATGTTTTGAACTTTTCATAATTTTGATATTTAATTTCTTTTTAAAATACCCCGTTATTTTTTAGAGTTAATTCGGTAAATAAAACCGAATAAAGATCCTTAACGTGTTGCCCTGATCGCACAACCCACATTGTTGATGGCGCCATCCGGACCTTTTACTTTAATATCGATAAATATTTTATTGTTTACGTCAATTCCTTTAAAAAGTGCAAGTGCATCAGCCGCAAAATTCGGCCCGTTTCCTTCACACTGAACTAATTTTCCTTTAACTTTTCCCATTAAAGAATAGGATTGAACCATAAAGTTTGCTGTAAAATCGAAACCATTTGCACCGGCACCAACGGCACCAACCATTGATAATTCAGATTTTTTCATTTCTGAAGGAGCAAATTTACCGCCTACTTTTGGTTCAGGTTTTGGTAAGGGTTTTACCCTAAACACTACAGCAGGGCCTTGTGATTTTCCTTTAGCCGAAACACTGATACTACAAGTAGCAGCACCTGAACCGGCAAACGTAAATTCGTATTTACCGCCACCTTTAGATATGTATTTTGCTCCGCCTCCATTAGCGCTAAGCTGAATATCTGTTGGTGATACACCGGCCGCAGAAACTGAAACCGGATTAACAACGCCACGGTAAAATACGCGCATTTGATCGGCAGAAATTGCAACAGCAGGAGCAGCCACCATATAAGTTTGTGAGAAAGGATAATATTTAAAAGTTCCGTCTGGGTTTTTGTATTTAATGATACCCTTGTATGTTTGTTCACCTTGTCCGCCGGTACCAACTAAATATTTACCCATACCGCCTTCGATAGGAACATCAAGTGTTCCGGTTTTACCCGAAGCTGCTTCGGCCGAATCTACACCAATATAAATTTTCATGTCTTCTTTAGAGATCTTACTTGAAGAGGCCGCGATAAAAATATCGGCAGTATATTGCTGGCCAGCCTGAATGTATGAACTTGGAGCAATTACCTTAGCCGATAACTGATCAAATTTAATAGAGATCTTTCCGCTCGCACCTGATAATACGCCTAACATTTCTGCTTCAACACTGGATAGATCGGCAGCCATTTTATTTAAATTACAAACTACGGCAGCCATTGGTAAGTGATAAAAATTCTCAACTTCCCAAACCATCTTTAATCCGTCTTCCATATCACCACTGTCATGCGGTTTAATGTTGTCAATTTTGCGTTTTAATGATTGGTAATCGTCATCCAATAACTTTGTTTTTGGATTCGTTTTCATACCATCTAACATAGCCATTAAATTCTTGTGGAGATCGGCCACTTTATTTTTTAATTCAATTGCAGATAAAGAACCTGTAATTGGGGTTGAAGGCTCACTTCCTAACAAAACCCGCGTTGGATTATCATAATCATCCGGTCTTTGCGCATATTTTAATTGTACAGTATCCGCTTTAGTAGTTTGCTCAGAGGCAGAGATCACGTTAAATTTTACCTGGTCAACATATTTCTCTACTTCAATAATTAACTTATGTGCCTCTTCCGATTTTTCAAAATAAGGCAAAGCACCGGCGTTACCGGCAATTGTATTTTTAAAAGCTTCAGTTACACGTTTGTTATTTTCCTCCATATTCTCGCGGCTTCTTACGATACTCTCGTTCACTTTCACATAGCCTTTTAGAATTACTTTAGATACGTTCATCGCAAGAAGTGCTGTAAGTACTAAGTACATCATACCAATCATCTTCTGCCTTGGGGTTTCTTTGCCGCCTGCCATTTTAAATAATGTGTTTTATTTGTTGTTAAACAATTCTATAATTAATAACGATAAGTTTAAATTGGGTTACAATTTATTTATGGTTTGCTCCCATAGCGCTTAACATGTTACCATAAATGGTATTTAATGCTGTTAAGTTTCCGGATAATTGACCCATTTCCTTACGATATACTTTCGTATCTTCAACAGAATCATTTAAGTTTTTCATCAATTCATGTAAACCGTCGTAGAATTTAGCGGTAGCATCCAAATGTGTTTTACTTCCTTGTAATTGCAATTCGTAAGTTGCATTTAATGCAGATAAATTTTTAGAAACCTGGTTCAATGAATCACCGATCGCATGACCTGTTTCATTTGACTCGGCAAGACCGGTCATAGCAGATGCAGCTTTTTGATATGTATCCGCTAAATCGGACACTTTTGTAGAGGCCTTTTTTACACTGGAAACATATTCGTTAGTTGCTTCGTGTGCATTACTAAGATCACCGATCTTGTTTGCAGACTCAGTTAATGATTTCATACCATTACCAAGGCTTTCAATTAATTCAGGACCTATCTTAGCATCTGCTAACATAGTATCTAATTGTTGGCTTAAAGGTAATTTACTTCCATGCTCTTCTTCAGGAATTTCTTCGTGGCCCATTCCTGCTAATTCAGGGTAAGCTAAGGTCCAATCAACTTCTTCATGTGGAATATCCGATGCAAACAAACAGAACAAAAATGCTTCTGTACTTAAACCAATAATTAACATTTCGTTACAAAGAGGCCAGTGCATAATTTTAAACAATGCTCCCAAGATAACGATAGAGGCTCCAAGACATGATGCCATGTGGATAAACCTTTTAAATCCTTTTACTTTTCCTAATTTGCTCATAGCTGTTTTGTGTTTTGTTAATTGTTCGTGTTTGTGTTTATTGTGTTTTTATTTGTGTTTGTGTTGTGTGTTCAAAATTAAATATCATCTCCTTTAGCACGTCCTAAATAGGTCATAACGTTACGGAAACCTAGGTAACACTTAGCGGTATCTTGATATTCATAAGTACGTGCGCTTGTTTGCAGATAGTACCCGATATCTTTCCAACTGCCACCACGAATTACTTTACGCTTTAAAACATTCTGATCCTTTTCTTGTGCATCGTAAACGTAATCCGGATTTAAATCATGTGAAAAATCGTAAGCTGACTCATCAAAGGAATTGCTTGTCCACTCAGATACGTTACCTGCCATACAATATAAACCATAATCATTAGGGTTATACGAGTAAATATATACAGAGTGAAATCCACCATCATCAATATACGAACCGCGCATTGGCTTAAAGTTTCCAAGGAAACAGCCGCTTGCGTTACGAATATAAGGGCCACCCCAAGGGTATGGAGATTTTTGAAGGCCACCGCGAGCTGCAAATTCCCATTCGCTTTCTGTTGGTAAACGGAAATCGTTCACAATAGATTGCTCACTTGCAATAAGGTAATTGTTTAATAAAAGAGAGCGCCAAATCGAAAATGCACGGGCTTGTTTCCAGGTTACCCCTACTACAGGATAAGAGTCATAAGCCGGATGCCAGAAATACATATTTGTTAAAGGTTCGTTGAATGAATAGGTATAATCGTGCACCCAAGCTAAGGTATCGGGGTAAACATTTATAATGTCTTTTATAATAAATACAGAACGGTCAACGCCTTTACGCTCCCTAGGAATTTGACGCATACCTTGACCTTTGGTTTGAAGATCTTTTACGTTGTAGGTTCCTAATGTTTTATTGTCTTTTGTAGGATCGCCAACCGGAGTTGCTAATCCGCCCAAAGCGCCATTTTGACCATCATTTAAATAAGCACCATTAATATACTCAGCTTTTTTGTATTCATGAGCCGGGTCTTGAATATCGGCTGATCTGTTTGGAACAAAACGATTGCTTTTAGAAGCTGCTAATTTTAAATCGATTCTATAATACTCGTAGTTTAATTTACGTGAATCAATTTCTTTTCTGTTATAGAAACGTTCTCCTTCAGGCAAGTAAAGTGGCTGCAAGTCTGCGCGATAATCATCATCATCACTTCCCCAGGTTATTTTAGTATCCCAGTTAATATATGGATCTTGAAGATTATTATCACCTTTAAAGATTGGCCAAACACTCAAAAACTCTTCTTGAGGGATCTGGTATTCTTCAGCCTTACCATTTGAACCAAATGCTAAAAGCTTACGTGCGATAGAATCGCGAACCCAATATACGAATTGGCGATACTCGTTGTTAGAGATTTCAGAGTCATCAATGTAAAATGCCTGAACAGACACTAACCTTGATTTAGTGGTATGCGCAAAAGGAGTCTCCTCATCATCGGGACCCATATGGTAACTGCCCATTGGAATGTAAAGTGTTCCAAATGGATCAGGCTGAAACCATTGCTCACGACCAAGGACACCTGTTAACTCGGCGGTGCGTTTGTTGCATCCGGTTACCAAGGCCACAAAAGAAGCTAATACCAAGAGTTTTTTCATATTACCTGTTTTAGTTTATAACCACAACTTCAATAAAGGTTACAAGTTCTGTTTTGTTTAGAGTTATTAACATTTATATTGGTTGTAAGTGGCTTAAACGAAATTTTCGTTAAAAGGTTACACTAATTTATTATCTTAATAGTAACGGTCAGTTTCGTAAGAGGTTACTTTTTTAGGTTTTGGAGTAAAACATGCACCCAAAAACAATTCATAAGTACCTGACGTATAACCCTTTATTTTTGAAAGTACAAAGTCGTAAGAAAGCCCTGCCTTAATGGTAGTTGTTCCTTGAAGTTGATGCTGATATCCAATCATTAAAGCAGCAGCATCATTTAAACGGTAAGTTGCTCCTGCCCATAGTTTTTTATCATACATATACGTAAGGTTAACATCTAAAGCGCCTGCGGCTAAATCCGACTTATATTTAATGTTTGGTGTAAGGGAGTTTCTTGGATTAATATCAAATGTATAACCGGTCATGAAATAGTAGTGACGGCTAACCTGAAAATTAACTTTTCCGCTACCAAGTGTTTGAGCTGGTAAGTGAGTACTTGATAAACCTGCATAAAATCTGCCTGGAATATTATAGAACGCTCCAAAACCTAAGTCTAAGGAAGCTTTATTAAGGGAACCGTTTGAGAATCCAAGATCGCCATAACCCCCTGGAATAGTAGGGTCATTTTTGCCCGGCTCAGGAACTATCCAACTTGAGCTAATACTTTTTTGTAAAAGACCTACGTCTAACCCCAAACCTAAATTTCCTTTACCTATTTTATTGATCCATGAACCGGCCAAACGTACATAATTTGTACTCATTGGCCCGATCTTGTCATTAATAAATGTAATACCAACCCCCAGAGGGATGTTTTGTATTTTAGCATCCGCTGCAAAGGCAATAGATACAGGAGCACCTGTGAAGCTCGCCCATTGCTGGCGAACTTGCAAAACACCGCAAACACCGCCTGAAGTACCCGCATAACCCGGGTTATAAATCAAACGATTGTGCATCCACTGTGTAAATTGAGGATCTTGTTGTGCTACAGCAACACCGGTAAAACCAGCTATCATTATAGCAATTTTTGTGAAAAGTTTTTTCATACTTTATGTTTAATAATTGAAAGCATACTTTTACTCAGTATACTTAAGGCGCTAAATTAGTTAAAGAATTTTAAAAAACAAACTTTGGAAAAGTTTTTTTTGTTAATTGTTAAATTCTGAGCTACATCTAAAAACTAAAATGTGCCCAATTTTTGATGAATAAAGTTTGTACTTTGAGATATAAATAGTAAATTTGCCAACTTATTTTAAAACTGTCCCATGAAAAAAGAAACTCACCCTGAAGGATATAGATTATGCGTGTTTAAAGACATGAGTAATGGCTATTCGTTTTTAACCCGTTCTTGTGCTGAAACCAAAGAAGTTTCAAAGTGGGAAGATGGCAACGAATACCCTTTAGTTAAATTGGATATTTCAATGACCTCTCATCCTTTTTACACCGGAAAACAGGTTTTAGTTGATACTGCAGGCCGTGTTGATAAATTCAGAACTCGTTATTCTAAAAAGAAATAATCTCCGATCTATATTTTTAAAAGACCAAGCCCTGCTTAATTGCGGGGCTTTTTTTTTGAATTGAGTATTGAGATATGAATATTGAGACTGGGTGCATAAAATCCAACTATAAACTTGAAGTTAGAAACAATAAACTTGAAACCTCAAACCAAAAACATTAATCTACCTCTGCATCGTTGATGATCTCAACATCTAATTTACCAATGATCTTAAAATCGGTACGGCGATTTTTAGCGCGGCCTTCGGGATTATCGGTATTGTCGGGGTTTTCGTTCGGGGCAATATGTTTGGTTTCGCCGTAACCTTTTGGCACTAATCTTTTTTCGTTAATACCTTTGCTTACCAAATAATTTACAACACTCTCAGCACGTTTTTGCGATAATTTTAAATTGTACAATTCATTTCCTTTACTATCCGTGTGCGACTGAATTTCAACGATCACCAACGGATTGGCAAGCATTAACGCAAACACTGTTGTATCTATCGCGATCTTACTACTTTCTAAAATAACTGATTTATCAAACTCGTATTGAATGTTTGGAATGTGAATAGGATCTTTTGGTTCTTTTGTGAGATAGGAGATCTTCTTTATTTCTTGTGAAGTGGTCATGCCTACTGTACTTACATCTGTACTTGTTCCCAGCCAATCTTTTTTCTTAATGATGATAAAATATTCCTGCCCCGCTTCCACGCTGCTTTTGTAATTTCCGTTCTTATCGGTTGTAATGGTTCTTACTAAAGCTCGCTCTTTTGTTTTTTTATCTCTTATGTAAATTTCAATCGTCGCATCGGTAATGGGCGTTTTAGGATTTTCCTTTTCAAAAACATAACCATCCAATTTTATTTTTATGTATTCGCTGTGCCTGTACCGATAAATATCATCGCAACAAGCTTTATTTTTTAAAGAACTGCCGCCCTTGCGATTACTTACAAAAAAACCTTCTTCCCTATTCGGAGATATAGTATAATAAATATCATCAGCCCCTGAATTAATTGGCTGCCCAACATTTTCGTTGCTCAGCCATTTTTTACCGTCGCCGGTTGCTTTGTAAACATCGTAACCCCCCAGTCCGCTCCATCCCTGAGAACTAAAATAAAGCGCGCGCGTTTCGTTATCAAAAAAAGGCGACATTTCGTTGCGCGATGTGTTGATCTTGTTACCCGCGTTTTTCGGATTTTTATAAACCGAATTTTTTTTATCGTAAACGGTGTACCAAATATCAAGTCCGCCTTTTCCTTCTTTTCGGTCGCTCACAAAATAAATAATATCGTTTCCTTTAACCGGATCTGTTGTAACAGCGGGCATCGTGGACGTATGCTTAGGCTCGTTAATTGTTTTTGGCAATTTAACAGGCTCCGTCCATTCATCTCCCTTTTTTTCGGAAACATAAATGGCACAGATCATTTCCGCCTTATAGTTTGGTTTACATCTCGTAAAATAAATGCGTTTTCTATCCGGGCTAAAACAAACGTTGCCTGTATTAAATCCTGCGGCGTTTAAATTACCGCCGTATTCTCCTTCAAATTTCCACTCGTCTCCATTTCGTTTGGCGTAATATAATTTTCGGTTAACACCGTGTGCTGTATCATCTTCGTTCACGTACTCAATTTTATCAGTCCTTAAAGAGGCAAATACCAAAGTATTTTCATCCATATTAACCGGACCCGCTTCGGTATTTATTTTATTTATGGTAGAGTCTAAATGCGTGATGATAATCTTTTTTTCGGTGCCCGCTAATTTTTGAACTGAATCACAAAAAAGAATTTCTTTTGCTGCTTGTTTTTTCAATTGCTTTTCATCACCCTTATATTCTTTTTTAAATTTCCGGAAATTAACTTTCGCGCTATCGTACTTACCATTTGATTTTTGCATTTGCGCATAATAATATAAAGCGGTGCCGGTTTTTTCGCTGTGCGTATCATAGGCTTTCAAAAACATATTCTGCGCTTTTTCATAATCGCCAATTTCGTAGTACGATTGCGCCAATAAATACAAAACAGTTGGATCCGCTTTGGTTCTTTTTAAATAAGCCTCAAAGAATACAATGGCTGTACTTGGATCGTGTTGTTGAACCGCGCTTTTACCCAAACGTTTTAATTGTTTTGGTTTAGAACGTTTTACAACCATACTATCGGTTTGCGCATTGACGCTGAAAGAAAAAAGAAAGGTAAGAAAAAACAGCCCTACTCTAACCTCTTTTCTAAAGGATAGTAGCTTAAAAAAAGCAATCGATATATGCTTAATATCTCTCACAAGGAATAATTTTTTTACCAAGGCGTGAATTTCTTGCCCTATAAATTAATGCCAATTCAAACGCGCCTTTATAATCAACTGCTGTTTTTAATCCCGAAAAAGTAATGTCGTAACTAAACCCAATGGTGTAATGCGAATAATTCATGCCGATTGTTGCAATGCCCGCATCGGGATTACGATTAAAGCCCGAGCGCCACATAAAACCGCCAAACACGGAATTGGTAAAGAATGTACTTTTTGATAAAACATATTCTACATTAACTCCACTTACCCAATCGCTGGCCTTTGTTGTATAACCATACAAACTATATCCTTTCAAAATAATTTTATCGTTTAAATAATAATTTAAACCAATGTTATAAGCCTGCCGTATTTGAAGATGATTGTTACCACTCACAAATGTTTCTTTGGGTTTATTTATATGGAAAATTGCGATGCCTATCTCCGGTTCAATTTTTCCGAATCTTCTTGAAGAAACTATTCCCGCGTTCAGATCAAAATAATTAGAACGCTGAATTACATTTGTTTCGCTGTTTGTAAGGGTATTATCAAACTTTCCGGTGCTCCAATTTAATTGCTCCGGAAAAGAATGCGAATAAAAATCGATCGACTTCATCACATACCCCGGTTGCACACCGTAACTCATATTAAATTCCCCAAGCTTATGATGAAACGCCAAAGAAGGCATAATTTTACTTACGTTTAAATTGCCACCTGACTTATCGCTTATAAAAATTAAACCTCCGCTAAAATTTAAATTGCTAGGGTAAAAATTTACATCGCCCCCTGCTGAATATGTATTGTATGCTTTTGAAATATCGCGCCATTGGCTGCGATAATTTCCGAAAAAACGATAATCGCCCTTGTAATTACCCGTGTTGGCCGGATTTAATGAAAGCGGGGAAAAATAATATTGACTAAAGTGAACATCTTGGGCCTCGGAAATAAAAGTTAAAAAAAACAAGGCGCAAAGCGTTAGCCTCACCCTAGCCTCACCCTTATATCCACCCATCCTAAATCCTTCCCAAAGGGAAGCACTTGAAACGGCTTTTAGAGGCAGGAAATCGGGGACCCTTTTTTTAAAAGTAGTTATGAGTTTTTGTAAAATATTTTTAAAGTTCCTATTCACGGAATTAGCGAATCAATTTAAAACTTCCGGTTTTTAATACCGGATCTTTATCCACGTATGTTTCGGCGGAAACCTGATACACATAAGTTTCCATGTTTTGCGGAACGCCTTTAAACGTTCCATCCCACCCAATTTTTATATCAGTACTTTCAAATAATAATTGCCCCCAGCGATTAAAAATTCTGAAATATTTTAATTTTTTTATTCCCCATCCGTCAACATAAATAATATCATTTGTACCATCTCCATTTGGTGTAAAGGCTGTTGGCACATCAACCGTGCTTTTTGGTTCAATAAAAATATCATACGTATTTGTAGCGGTAAAACAACCCATTGCATCTTTAATAGTTACTGAATATGTAATATTATTTGTTGAAGTGGATGTTGGGTAAGCGCAAGTACTGCAACTCAGATCGGTGATTGGCGTCCAAGTATAACTTAAATTGAGGCCGGCATTTCCGTTGATAGGAATGGGCTGACCAATAATTAAAGTTGTATCCCACTTAATATTTTTTGGCGGCAATTGGATGTAAACGTTTTGCGTTGTAAAATTCTTACAGCCATTAACATCGGTAACCGTTAGTGTATAATCTGTTGTAGCCGATGCTGTGGCCTGTGTAACGAGGGACGATGGATTTGTTATGCCAAAAGGTGGCGTCCAGGTATATGAAATTAAATTAGGCGGGCCACTTCCCGTTAGAGTGAATAGCTGATTCTGACAAGTTGATGTTGGCGCAATAGCAACAGTAGGTAAGGGATTAATGATCATCTTTTTTGATGAAGTACCAATACAGCCTTCGGGTGATTGTACCACGGTGAACGTTACAAAATAAATTCCGGGAACCGAATAAGTATTTGTTGGGTTTTGATTATTAGAAGTATTTCCATCTCCGAAATTCCAATTAAAAGAAAGGTTTGCCGCATTAGCAGTTGTATTACTGAATTGATCTACCGAACCAATACAGTGAACAGAATCTATTTGCGCAATTTCGTTGTTACGATTGAAACCCGCCGTTACTTTTACAACGGTTATAACCTGCTTATCAAAAAATTTACAAGCGTAATTAGATGTGTAATAAATTAAACTCACGGTTAAACTTCCGTTCGATAAAAAATTTACATAGGTGTGCGTAACAACCGGGCCAAAATTAGGAGAGTAAACTCTTAACGTATCCCCGTCCGCAAAATCCCATGTCCAGGCAAAAACATTGTTGTAATTTTTTATATTAAAATCGATGGCTTCCCCAAGGCAAATGGTAGTTTTATTTAAATTAAGATTAGCGGTGGCGCTATACACTTGTACAGTTTTTGTAATTACCATTGCACAGCCATTTGGTGTAGTAACCGTTAATGTTACAGGAAAAACACCGGGTGCTGTATAAGTTGCAACCACGGCCACAATTGGCTGAATGTTTGCTCCGTTCCCAATATCCCATGCATAAGATAAAGGATAAGTTGGTGTGGAAGTAGAAGTAGATGAGAATGTAATATTATTTCCTAAGCAAGCCACATTTGGAAATTGAGCGCCCGGAGAAATAATTGAGAAATTTGCGATCGGGTAACTTTGCACACTAAACGCCAGCACGCTAGTGTTCTGACAACCGCTCGGATCGGTAACTAATATCGAGGCAGTATAACCGCCCGCAGCAGTATAACTGTGAACAGTGGCATTGCTACCGCCGACATAATTTGGAGAACCGTCGCCATAACTTAACGAATAGGATGTATAACCTGCAGGCGCTGAAATCTGTACTGTTTGCCCTACGCAAATAAATGTTCCCGGCAACGCATTCATGATCGCGCTCGGATTATTTACCTGCATTACCAAACTTGTTGAAGCAACACAGCCCAAAGAATTTGTGGCAGTTAAAAAAACAGCGTAAGTAGAATTTGGAACCGCTGCTGCTGTATAATTATGAATTGGATTTGTTGCACTTGATACACCACCGTCTCCAAAACCCCAATTGTATGAAGTGATAGGATCAGGTAATTGCGAAGTTGTATTATTAAATTGAACTGTACCGGTTGATAAACAAATCGGACTTATCATATTAAATGCAGGAGAAGCGCTACTTACTCGAATTAACCTGCGAGTCGTATCGCTGCAACTATTAATGTCTTTTACTTCCAACACAACTGCATGAATTCCCGGTGCGGCCCATGAATAAGAAATGGTTGGCACAACTGTGACCTTTGGAGCTAAATTGTCAAAATACCAGGTATACCCTACACTGTTACAACTTACTAAAACATCGGTTGAAGAGGCTGCACTAAAAACAGTTGATAAACCCGAACAGACCGTTGGCGATAAAGCAATATCTGCCTGCACATCACGCACCTGCACTAACATGGTGTAAGTAAATGGAGAACAGGTGCCCGATCCGTTTGAACTGACGACGGTTACCGTATAGTCTCCGGTATTTGCATAAGTGTGATTAATAGTATGCGTTATGACGGAGCCGAGAACGCCGGGTATGACCACAGACGAGGCATCGCCAAAGTTTAAATTAGTTGTAGCTGCATCCTGAATTTCGGTTTGAAAGAAAACGGTTTTTCGATTGGTACAATTTGTTGTAAAGCGACTATGAACTATGGGCCCATTGACCTGAACGGTTTGCGGAATGGTTGTACTGCTTAAGCAACTATGTTTCCAGGCCTGCAATGTGAATGTATGCGCGCCAATGTGCGTAAATACCCAACCGGGATTAGGATCGCCCACGCAGCCGCTGAAATAACCATTATCACTCAACACATGCCAGTGCTGAATTAAATTTTGATTGGCCGAAGTATTTATAATAGAAACTGTTTGGTTTGGGCAAACCACATTAGGAGAAAAACTAAAACTCAATGGCGAGGGACTTGCTACATACACCGTATCTACAAAAGAGGTATCAATACACCCTTGCGCGGTTTGTATTATTAAAAAGGGCGTGTAAGTTCCCGTTGCTGTATACGTAAAGTTTACATTTGAAAAAGTTGGAGCGGGCCCGCTAATAATTTGTGGTGGTGAAGCCCCATTGTTCCATGTATAACCCGTTATTGAAAAAGGATAAGGCGGAAGATAAGCCTGGCTACTGTCGCGAAAGTTTACCGTTAAGGGAACACAACCTTCTTTTTTATTTTTATTGAACCATGCCGTAGGTTTTCTTAAGGTATCTGCAGTAAAAGTTGCTAAATTCGTACAACCTCCGGGAGCGCTTGTCACAACAAGATTAATAACAGGGACACAATAGGGGTAAATTGTATATGGATTTAAACTCCCCTGAGTAATTGTAAACGTTGGACTGGGATTTGTACTTGTAAGAATTGCGCCATTGCAATTTACCACGCTCCAAAAATAAGAAGCTGCATTGGTAGAAGTAATGCCTGAGTACGGACAAAGAAAAGGACTATTACAACTGAATGTTGGAGGAGTGGCCGTAATTGTTGCCGTAGATTTTTCAACAGTAATAGTTTTTACCTGGGTTGCAGTACAAGTTCCGCCACCAAAGGCGGTGATGGTAACTGTTTTTATTCCCGCTGTTTGAAAAGCACCTTGCCAGGCCGGATTATATTTTTTTAAATTTTTATATGGTGGGGCAATGAAGGTCCGTGGGATCCCAAAATAAATTCCGGGCATTGTTAAAACCGCACCATCGCTGAATTGCCAAAGCGTACTTGATCCTGTTGAATTATCATTACACTTTAAAGTATCGTAAATACAAATTACACTTGGAACAACCACCGAAACTACCGGCTGACTTACAATAACGGGTACTACGGCCGATGCGCTGCAATTATTATTATCGGTAACAGTTAATGTTGCATTATAAGACCCTATAGCAGGGTAAGTAACATTTCCGGGTGTTTGCGCAGCGGAAGAGCCGGGTGCACCACCGGGGAAATTCCAATTGTATGACATGCCTCCCGGAATCGGAGAACCGCTAACAGAATTAGAACCGCTGAAAGCGCAGATAAATGGGGCAGTACAGCCGGAGGCAGGTGAAGGATTTGTGCTAATAATAACTACTGGTGGCGTTGAAACGTTTATGGGGCCTGCCGTAAAAGTATTTGAACATCCATTATTATCTGTAACTGTTAGATTGACAATAAATGAACCGCCGCCCGGATATGAATAAGTAGGACTGGGTACTGAAGAGGGCACGCCATTCCCGAAATTCCATTGATTACCACCAACAGGAATTGTTGTAGGGCTTGTGGATGTATTTACAAAAGTCACAGTTTCGGGAGCGCAATGCGTTGCAGGAATATTATAGCTAAAATTTGCTGTTGGGTTGGCATTTATTTTTACTAGAAGAGTGGCGGTACCAAGACTTGAAGTATAGGTGACAACAAAATTCCCTGTGGTTAAATAAGTATGCCCGGGATTTTGCAAAACAGAAGTTCCTCCATCACCAAACTGCCAAAAATATCCTGAACCTGCGGGACTACTGAAATTAACTGTTTGCGGAACGCATCCCGCGGTTGGGGAAGCGGCAATTGCCACTTGCGAAATAATTTTAGAGCTAATGCCAACAAAACATACAATCAGAAAAAAAAGTATTTTTTGTTTGAACATAGAGAATAATAAACTAAATTTGATAATCAAAGATAATGATTTTATAATGGGAAACAAGTTAAATCTGAGGAAAGTTTATATTTTTCTGGCGCTTATCGGCTGGTTATGTAATTCGTCTCAAACCCTTCAGGTTGGCTCTAACCAGACTGCACCTCCACCCTTTAAAGATCTAACAAAACTACCTGCAAATTACCTGAGTTGGAAAAATACTTTACCGTTGCAAAATTTGGTTGCCAGTTTAAAACACGATACTTGTTTAAATAAAAAATTCTCGATCGTGTTTTATTTAATTCAGGACAGTGCTACACTTCCACCCTATTCTCCAAATTATATTAATCCTGCATATCTTACAGCATTTACTAACAATTCAATTACGCCCGCAATTAATATGCTAAACAATGAATTTAAACGTATTTGCGTTTCATTTCAAAATTGCAGCACGGTTGTTATCCCTAATTATCCGTTTAATAATTGGTCGCAACTAATTACCGAAAATGTTGTAACCAGTAATTGGTACACCACCAAAACAATTAATTTTTATTTGCCCATGGGTGTTGGCGGCCCGGGTGTTGGGGGAATAAATAATTCGGGCGGTTATACCTATTTTCCGGGTGTAGTTGGAAATAAAGATATTATTGTAATGGGCCGTGGACAGATAACAAGTTCTGTAGCGATATTACATTTTATGGGGCATTTTTTTGGTTTACCCAATACGCAGGATGAAATAAGCGCACCCGGTTTTCCTTCTGCAGAATTAGTTAACAGAACAAATTGTTATACCAACGGCGACGGATTTTGTGATACGGAAGCGGATTGTTGGCCTTCGGGATTCAATTACGTAACTCCACCAATACCTCCTTGCCATTTTGATTACGGTCCGCAGGATATTCAATCCAAATATTACACACCTCCGGTAGATAATTACATGTCGGAATATTCGGGAGCTTGCAGGTGTAAATACACGCAAGAACAATGGAATTTTATGGCGAGGGTTATGATGACGTCGAAATTCTACCTTCATTAAGAGGCCACGCTCTAAATCACCCATCCTAAATCCTTCCCAAAGGGAAGGACTTGAAGTCTCACTCCCAACCAAGGAGACCACATCCCAACGAAGCCTGCCTGCCGTCAAGGCAGGGAGGGATTTGTTCTTGACAAATATTTTTATTGATATGACACATCTGACAAGAACGGATGCTTCCTTCGTCAGCATGACGGTTCGTTAGTGTTGTGGTAAAACTATTCTTTCCTCTTCGGAATTATCATCGCGGTAAATCTGCTCACACAACAAAGTTCGCTTTTATCATTATAAATTTTAATATCCCACACATGCGTTTTACCGCTGATCTTTATGGGAGAACAAATAGCTGTAACCAATCCTTCTGTCACCGATCTAATATGACTCGCGTTTATCTCTACCCCTACTCCAATAAAAAGTTCTTTGTTTACAACACACCAGCTTGCTACGCTGCCAATGGTTTCGGCCAATGCAACCGATGCGCCGCCATGTAATAAACCGAAGGGCTGAGTTGTTTTATTATTTACAGGCATAGTAGCTTTTAAAAAATCATCACCTACTTCAGTGAAATTAATTTCCAAAAATTCGCCCAAAGTATTTTTGTTGATAGCGTTTATTTGCTGTGGGGTTACTTTTTCGTTCCAGATCATTACTACTAATTACAAATTTATACGAATATACAAATCTTGAAGTTTATTGATGTTAATTATGAGTCTCCGTCTTGCATCACATTGGTCTCGACTCCGCTCGACCTGACATTATTTTATTATCCGCTTGCTTTTTCAAGTTCAGTGATGGCTTGTGTATAATTTACAAATTCGATTTTATTTTGTTTCAGGTATTCCACTAACCACATGTACCAGTTTAGCCAGGTATTAAACGAATGCGAAAAATACCGGTCGTGAAAATCGATACATAAATATTTTAAATTGTTTTGATGGGCTTCATCAATAATTTTTACGGTAAGTTCTTTTGATTGCTTGAGATTGACCGATTGCCATCTTTTTCCATTCTCGATCACCCAACCATCCATTATCTGAAAAGGAAATTCCCACATATTGCCCACTTTATAGGGATTTCGGAAACTGTGCTCGGTACTGTCGAATTTATAACCGCAATCGGCAAGCAATTTAAATGTTTGCTCCGTATTTCTAACGTAATGCATCCTTATTCCAAAATTTTCAACTTTTGTTAACGACATAAAAAGATCATATTCTTCTTTTATAGATGCAGGATCATCAAACGCTATACCATGAATACTTAATTCGCAATTGCGTGATTTTATCTGATCTATCCATAACAAAGCCGTATTGTTTGTATAATTTAATCCAATGCCTTTACTAACCGCCACAAAAAAAGAAGAAGGAACTCCGTGAATATTATTGAACGTGATCAGTTCATCAATGTTCTGCCATTTATTTTTAAAAAAATCGGACCATCGTAAAATATATTCCCGCAAAGAAATTTTTCCGCTTGCTAATTCAACGTGCATACGCGCCATGTATTTTGGCACAATGGCATCGCGAAGCAGGTGCTCTGAAACCGTGATATGGTCTATATCGTGTGAAATAATGGCCTTCATACTACTTTTTTAACCATTTAATGGCCTTCGGTAAATTATTGGATGTGTAAATTTTATATTCGAGTGGATGCGCGCCGAAACCGGAAAAAAATTGCGCCAACGAATCTGTTTGCCCGCCGCCGAAATCAAAGGTAGCCACTTTTTTGTTTTCAAAATATTTAATGGCATTGTCCATTAAAAAATGCATGCTTCCCGAATTTAAATTTTTATCGAAACTTTTTCCTTTTAAATAAACTGAATGCCGGCCATTGCTAATAAAGTGCGCCATGGCTGAGATACTTTGTTTTTGATCTTTTACAATAAAAGTTTTCAGGCAGTTTTCTTTTCCGGCATTGCTCAAAAGTTGATCGAACATTTTTATTTGAACCGGTTTAATAAGTAATTGCTTTTTTAAAAACGGATGTAAATATTTTTTTGTTAGACTTAACATTTCTTGTTTTTTAACTTCTTCGCAAATTAAATTGGCTTTAATAGCTTTGGCTATATTTCGTTTTGTATTTGAATTGTAAGAATACGTTTTTGTATAATCAATTACAAATGTTCTTTTGTTTTTTCCTGTTATGCCAAGCGATGCATTACCGGAATTTAATTCAATGGAAATGAATTTAAATTTGCTTTTTATAAAATTCAAAAATTCATTTGCTGTTTTTTCATCGTACTTTCCAAAGATGCCCAACTGCGGTGTAAACGGAGGTTGTATAAGATAATTTATTCCCAATTTTCGCTTTACTGTTAAGGGCATAATTGTTTTGTGATCATCGCTTACTAAAGCCGCCCAACCCGGACTGGTAGCATTTAAATAAAATGTTTGGGCAAAAACCAAAGGCTGATCGGAGGCGAGGATCGTTTCGTCCCACTTCTTAAGATCAATTTGATTATGTTCCAGTATTTTCAATTTACTGCGTTAAAGTTGTAATATTGTATCCTTTATTTTTTGCAAAGAAAATAAATTCATCAAGATATGTGAACGAACACTTTGCCATTGATTTAGGGTGCCCTAAAATAAGCATTCTGTTCTTTCCTGCCTCAAGTTCTAAATTTAATAAGATCGGTTTTAATCTCGACGCAAAAAAACCATCGCAACATGCAAAATGATCTGTACGAGAATAAAATTGTTTGTAAATTTTATTTTTATCCTTTAGCCAGGTGCCATCCCCCATCGGTTTAAATTTACCCGGGTTTAATTTCATGCGTAAGTACAAACCAAAATAAAAAGAAGGAGATAAGACTGAAGGCGTGATGGCGATCTCAGAAAATTTTCCGGCAGTATTCTCAATACATTCGTTATCTTCAAAATTCCACTCCGTTTTATCGGGAGCAGTTCTAAAATCATAACTCTGCGCAGTGTATTGATGAAATCCATTTCTATAAACGCTACTATCTACAAAAATATTATTTTTCTCTAACGCCTTTTTTATTTTTGAGAAGGGTTGCATGCACCAACCGCCTGCTCTGAACGATTTACAGGATTTACCGGTAATTTCAATGAGGGTTTGATGATATTTAGTGATTATTTGTTCCACACCCGAATCATTAAAGTCTGATAATTTATATCGATTCACATTTATTTTCCACGTGCTGTTTTCAAAAATACTATCTTCCCAATGTGGATGAACGTGCAAAGCAATTTCGTGACCGTTATCACTTAATTTTTTTATCTGTTCGCTTACACGATCAAACTCAGCTTTGCATTTTTCGATGTGTAAATATTTTTTGAGATGCCACAAAAATCCCGCGTCAACAAAAAACACAAATTTCACATCGTGTTTTTTTGCCAGATCAAACAACAAATTAGTTGGTTCAATTAAACATTTATTTACTGAACCCGATTCAGGACCGAAAAATAATTCATAATCAAATGTAATATTTACCGTTTTGTTCAAATTTAATTACCGTTTGGGGTATACATGGTTATTCCTTTTTCATTGTAATTTTTTACCATCCAGTCGTGCATCGGCTTTGCTTCAATCACCATTACATGGGCCATTCCCAAATTTGTTTCTTTTATAAAACCGGCCTTTTTAAAATGAGGCAATAACTCATTGCACTTTCTTTGCTTAGAAAACTTAGGATCGTGCACCTTTGTTTTAACTCTCCGCTTTTCATTCTTTTCGTTTATAATTTCAATCTCAAAAATATGGGAATGATAAACGGGAAATTTAAAATCAGTAACCGCGTCCTCTAAGGTATGTAAATTTGTAAGGGAATTAAAATCAACTCCCAGTAAAATTATTTTCGCGTTTAACTCACACAATTTATAAAAAGGACTTTTGGAATTGTACGGCGTAATTTGGCCGTAATGCGAATTTGTAATAAGATCTGCTTTTTCGCCAAGCGCGCAAACAGAATCTGTTGGATGCAAACTTCTTTTTACATCTTTCATTTTGCGAAACGTTTCGGTAATGATGCCCATTCTTGAAGAGGTATTCTTCACATCAAATACGGGATCGGTTTTTAAATAATCGTAATTATAGCCCATTGCCGGAAAGGCAGGCATAACAAGCGTTCCGGTGTTTCCTATAACGTTTAAGAAGCCATCAATTACGGATTGTGCGGCTCCCTCAACAAATCCGATCTTACTTAAACTTGAATTAAGCATAATAACATCGCCCGTTTTTATTCCGTTATTTTGCAGAAATTGTTCAATGTCTTTTTTAGTTAGTATTTTATTTTCTCTTTTAAGTTCATCTCGCAATCTACTTTTCGTTCTTTTTTTATTGTCTTTGAAATGATCAATAATAAATTGCGGCAATATTTTTAAAAGTAATTTTCGCATAGATCGCTATCGCATTTAAAATAATTCTCTTTTTTTAAACTTTAAAAGCAATTCGATGGGCAATTTAGCTTTGTTAACGGTGTAATAAGGCACAAGATCCGGGCCAAAACTCCTAAAGAATTTCTCAACGCCTTTTAACATTGAGCCTTCAAAATCAAATGTTTTGCATCCCAGGTCTTTTGCTTTTTCAATACTTTTTTGAACCAATAAATTATTCACGCCTTGTATTCCTGAATTTTTATTTACACCACCCAGCAAGTAGTAACAATTATTTTTATCGTAAATGCAAAACACAGTTCCGAGCAAGGCTTTATCCTTCGTTGCTTCAACACTAAAGGAATTTGAATTATCTGAAAATTTTTGAAACACGTTTTTCAATTCCCTCTCATAAATATTTGCATCTGTAGTATTGAGCGAATTCATAAAAAATGAGAATAGATCGTCCTTTGAAAGAGAATTTTCAACAACACTAACTTCTTCTTTTATGGCTTTATTGATCACGTTCCTATTCTTAGAATCGAAATGCGATCTGATATCCTCTATCGTTCTTGTGAGGTCAATGCGGTAAGTATAATTTGGCACAAC
>JANYBY010000130.1 GCA_025360565.1 Bacteroidota bacterium | reverse complement strand
GTTTTAGCCGCAGTAATTGCAACGGGGCCGGTAACTACCCATCTGTCAACTGTAACCCCTGTGCTTACTAACCAACTGGTACTTACTAAAAAAGTATCGTTAACATTCGCGTTGTATTTTACCGCCCATCCTGTTGTACTTAATGCCGGAATATGGAATGGAACATTCGGATTATTTAGAGCCCCAATATTATTTGTGAACGCATCGTTAATAAGGCTTAAGGTGTTTGGTACGGTTGTGTATTGCGTTACTGTATTTACACTTGTGTAGGATTGTAAACTTAAATTACCAAAACTATTGCTGTACAAAATTTGCGACAATAAGCTGCTACAAAAAAATAAACTGCCGGTTAAAAATATTAATTTCTTCATAGTTCTCCTGTCATTACTCTGTCTGTGCCATCAAACATGGGCGTTTGAATGCTAATTACTTTTAAGGGAATTTTACTTGTGGTTTTTACTGAGTGTACCGTGTTTTTTGGAATAAACACAATGTCACCTTTTTTAATGTTAACTATTTTGTCTCCCAGTTTCATTATCCCTTCTCCTTCAAGCACCATTACGTGCTCGCTGTGTTTTAAATGCTTGTGGGCTTTAACTTCTTTTTTTATAACGATGCAAAAGCTGCTTGCGAGGCTGTCTCCAAAAATCGGTTTATTATAAACATTACCCGTTTTAGAATTTATGCCGATAGTATCTGTATTCATTATACCTGCCTGTCCGCTCGCCTCGCTGCCAAGCGGGGTAGGCATGGTTTGCGATCTGCCGCAATTAAAAAACAAAAGCAAAACTATCAGTAAACCAAACCGCATTAATGATTCTTAACAGGCTGCGGTACTACACTTACAGGCGGTGCTAATCCAAGCATTTGCGGCGTAATCATAGGCAATACTTTTTTAACCTCCGCGTAATTCGGATTAAGTCTTAAAGCTCTGTCCCACGCTTGTTTTGCTTTTACATAACGGCCGCTGTTAAAGTATGCGCCTCCTAAATTATACCAGCCTTCAGGATTATTCGGATCAAGAATGGTACATTTATTATAGTGTATCGCGGCGCTGTCCATACGGCCCCTGTTAAAGGCTATAGATCCGCGATTTTTTAGATCGTTATAATAAACGATGTAATAATTACGCAGGTACGGATTGTTTGGATATAAACGTTCTGCTAATTTCCAATAGTAAAGCGCTTCAAAATCTTTTTTCAATTTAAAATGCGCCAAACCTAAATTTAAATACCCGTTAACGTAACGAGGGTGTAATTCAATGGCGTGTTTTAAAAATCCGATTCCCTTGTACAGAGCGGCTTCGCGCCTATCTCTGTATCCGCCGGCTTTTACTTCTTCATCGGTAATTTTTAAAGTTCCGTTATAATCATTAAATTTAGTTGAATCCTGGCCAACCACTTTTAGCCCGGTTACCTCTTTGGTATCTGCTAGGTCAACCCAACGTGCTCCGGCGTTACCTAACACCAAAACAGAATTCGGCATTGTTTTAACGTCTTTCAAAAACAGCGTTACGTCATTCTTCCAATCCCAATTCCTTTCCCAGGTTTTACAGCCGTATAAAAAAGTAACTACTAAAACGATGGCTGTGAGCGAAACTTTTTTGAGACTGAGAGAAACCCCAAGCTTATCAAAGATCTTAAGAATAACCCAAGCAAGGCCAATGCAGAACCCGATGGAAGAGTGGAAGATCAAACGTTCGCCCATCGTTGCACCAATATCCATTAAAACGTTGCCGATCAACAAGGCAAAGAAAATATAGGTCATGATGGCGAAACCGATAATGTGCTTTTTTAAAGTATAATAAACACCCGCTACAACCATTGCAATGTGCAGAGCCATTGACACTAAAAAATCCCAGCTTGTAAAATGACGGTATTGGATCGTATCGTAAGAATAATCGGAAGATAAAGTGGCAGGAACCAATTGCAGCCATAAGTATTTTGATAATACAAAGACTTTTGTGCAAAAACGTTCTTCGCCATTACCTAATAAATAAGGGTTATTTAAAATTTCGGTATCCGGTACGCCGGGTTTTAATTTTACTGCCAATAAACGCATTGCCAAATAAAATAGCATTACAAAATAAAACCACGCCATTAAGGTTTGAAAATTTTTCTTTTTGTTGGCACCCATTAAAAATATGCCGATCAGCACGAATAAGAAAGGAAACAACCAGAATGATTTGATCGGTTTTGCATCCGGCCGCGCATGCATGTCAAAGTCGCGTTTTAAATAAAGCATTACAGCGGCGCATATAACAAAAGTAATTCCAATTCTAAACGTTTGTTTAAATTCAGGTGTTTTAAAAAATGTTTTATAATCAAACTCATTATCGGTAAACGTGTAAACCGCCAACGGCACCAAAAACAAAAGCATAATGGCGTACTCTTTCGCGAGCAGTGAGAGTAAAAACATAACGCAGGCCCAAATAAGATCGGTTGTCTTTCGGGTTTCCACATATTTAAAGGAATATAAAAAAGTGAGCGAGACGAATATTAACGAAAAAATTTCGTCACGGCTTTTTACATTGGCAATTGCTTCTGAGTGTATTGGATGCATGGTGAAAAGTAATGCGGCCAAAAAAGCCAGATCCTGATTGGTACGAAAAAAATATCTTGAAAATACTAAGAACAAAAACACGCAACCTAAAGCAAAGGTCCATATATTATTAAAGTGACGGACTTTTGCACCGTAAACCTGGCAATCAACCTCGTTAAAAACACCGTCAACATTAAGATCTTCGTCAAAATCGTTTTTAAAATTCTGATTCAGATCCCAACAAGGATAACACTCGTTTCCCTGAACTAATCCATCGTTATTCAGATCGGTGAATTCATTGTATTCATAATTGGTTTCGGGCCTTCCGCAAGCAGATGTATACGAAACTTTTTCTTTATCCAGTATACCGTTTTTATTCGAATCTTCCACCTTCATATATAAACCCGTTCGGTATGGGTGAATAAATTCCTGTTCAATGGCAAAACTAACAACAGAAAGCGGACGGTAACGGCCCCCGGCTAATTGATCGGTGGCGCACATTCTGCGATAAAAACTTTCGTAAGCATCGCGGGTTAAAATATCTTTAATACCGCGAACGCCTTTAACAACGTGGTCGTTTTGGTGAATGATGATCCCATCATCCAACGCATATTCACCGTTAATGGAAGTAATATAAAACGTAAAACCAACAACGCCAATAATGATCATTGCCAGTTTATGGGTTAAAAAAGGAAAATACTTAAAAGTTTGCGATAACTCCGGAAAAGTAGGATGTTTTAAGGCTTTAACAGCCGGTGTTGATTTACTTGGTTGTGCCATAATTTAAAATATATGCAAAATACAAATATAACTTCAAATACATCATATTATTACATAAAATTTGGCATATTTTCACTTTTTTAGTAATTTTCTTGTTTATGGGTAAAGTCAAAACTTACGGGATATTTATTATTATAGGCTTTATTCTTATTGCAGGCTCATTAATTATTAATAAAGCAAGCTCGTTTACCTTAAAAGGATTAACAGAAGTGGTTGGTGTAAAGTTAAAAAGTAAACTCGCAGAGCTTGATCTGCCCTTGGGTACTTTGTTAAATGAAGCCGAAGCAACAAATAAAGAAAATTTATATGGCCGTTTTGAAAAAGATAGAACGGGGTTTTATTTATTTAAAAAGGACAGTTTATTGTTGTGGAATAATGCACAAATTTCTTTTTCCGACAGTTTATTGGGCCTAAGCGGGAGCGAAGGAATTATTAAATTAAAACAAGGTTATTATTTATACAAAAAACAAAATAAAAACGGGTTAACCGCCATCGCTTTGTGTTTAATTAAAACCAAATACGAACTTGAGAATAACCATTTAAAAAATACGTTCAGTGATTGGATCCAAATACCAAAAGATGTTGAATTACTTGAAAAAACCGGGACCGAAAGCGATGTGATTGTGAATGGTGCTAAATGGTTTTCTCTTAAGGGAAATGAAACGTCTTACAATAATGCGTCCTTAAATTTTATGTGCGCCGGCATATTTATTTCGGGATGTATCATCCTTCTCCTCTCCTTACTGTATTATTTCAAAAAGCACAGCAAGCTGCTAAACGCAACAATATTAATTCTTTGCCTTATTGGTGTAAAAGTTTTAATGGTATGCGCGGGCCCGCTCAAATTTTTGGCCGGCGGTTTTTTATACGATGTGCATCTATTCGGCAATGCCGATTCGCTCGTTAATGGCCGCCTTGCAGATATTCTCTTTAACGCGGGCGCTCTTTTATTTATCGCTTTAATTTTTTATTTTCAATTTGCATCGGCTAAAAGCAGGGCGCAACGATTGATAAAATTAGTTAGCCTCTTTGCCCTGGTGTTTGTAACCGTTTGGCAGTTCAATCACAGCTTACAAAGTATGGTAAGCAATTCTACCTTATCATTCGATTTTTTAAACGTGTTTAATATAAAAGCAGCGGCTGTTATTGCGCTTTTAGCGCTTGTTTTAAATGCCATAACTTTGTTCATTATTTTATACAAAGCCGTAGGATTCTTTAACCATGTGTGGTGGCGGGCCTTTGCCGAATTTACGGTTTACAATTTAGCGGTTTGTTTTGCGCTTAAATTTGTGTGCCAAAACGAAACCGCTTATCAGCATTACTGGCTGCTTTTATTTTCGAGCGTATTATTTATTTTGGTTAAACTTCAGTTTCAAAAATTTTCTTTGGCGCTTGGTATTTTGATCGCTATTATGTCGGCAACAACAGCCGGTTTTTTTAACCATTTTATTTTAAAGAACCAGAGGCAATACCTGGCGCACTTATCCGATAAACTGAGCGAAAGGCAGGATGCGCAATTAGAGAACGAATTTTTAACTATTCCAGGAAAGATAAAAAAGGATAAGAACCTGAATACACTTTTAAATTTTTTACCTCAAACGCAAAAAGAGGTGAGCGAATTAATAAAACAAAAATATTTTAAGGGTTATTTTAACAAATACGAGGTTGATTTTTCTTTATTTGATAAAAGTTGTAAACCCCTGCTTAATCCGGCCCAAGCTATTTTACTGAACGAAGGTTTTTTTGAGGATAGGATCAGGGAGTTTTCCGATTCCGTTTCACCGGGATTATTTTTTGTATCAAAATATAAAAAAAATTCTCAATATATCAGCAAAGTAAGATTAGAGAGCACCAACTTGTATATTATTTTAGAACCTAAACAATTTGAAGGCTTGGGAAGTTTGCCGGATCTGTTGTTGGATCAGTCGCAGCACAAGATCGAAAAACTTAAAAATTTCAGCTGGGCGGTTTATCGTGCCAATCAAAAAACCAATCACGACGGCGATTTCAATTATCCTTATTCTTTTATTGATTCACTGGCATTAAGTAAATCTAATCCCGAATTTATTCACCATTATTTTAAAACAGATGATGAAACAGAGATTATTATCAGCGAACGATCTAAAGATTGGAAATACTTTTTTACTTACAACTCATATTTGTTCCTCTTCTTTTCGTTGGTAAGTTTTGCGGGATATTTTATTTACGCCGTATTTTTCACATCGCATTACAGATCGGCCTCTCTTACGAGAAGAATTCAAACTATCATTATCGTATTATTGTTACTGGCCATGTCTGCTGTTGGCATTACCTCCGGAAACCTTGTGTCGCAGCAGTTCAAGGATGATAACGTAAAACAATTGCAGGAAAAAAGCCAAACGATCGTAAGCGAATTGGTTGAAGAATATAACGGAGAAAAGCGCACAGCCGAGGATCTTTTTTCGCTTTCAAAAAGAGAATTGGTCAATGCGCAGCTTCAGGAATTTGCCCGGCTTTATAATTCTGATATAAGTTTGTATGATATCCGCGGTGTTTTATTTAATACAAGCCAGCCAAAATTATATGAGCTGGGTTTAGCCGATTCGCTGGCTAATCCAAGGGCCTATTTTAATTTAAAAGGAAACCAGAGTTCGGCCTATCATGTTTATGAAAAAGCAGGGACACTGGATTATCTTTCGTTATACACGCCTATTTTTGGCGAGCATAAAGAATTGGTTGGGTTTTTAAACTTGCCCTATTTTGCAAAACAAAGCGATCTAACCAACGAGCTTTCAAATATCATTAGCGCGTTATTGAATGTATACATTATTTTATTTGTGATGAGTATTTTGGCGGGATTGATCCTATCCGCCTATATAACCAAGCCATTGCGTTTAATTAAACAGCAGATCTCAAATATCACTTTGGGAAAACAAAACGAAACCTTAAAGTGGGAAAGTAATGATGAGGTTGGACAGTTGGTAAACGAATACAATACCATGTTACTGAAGTTGGAGCACAGCGCCAATTTGTTGGCGAAGAGCGAGCGTGAAAGTGCATGGCGCGAAATGGCAAAACAAGTGGCGCATGAAATTAAGAACCCGCTTACGCCAATGAAATTAAATTTGCAGTACTTACAACATGTAATGAAAAATAGTCCGGGTGAGTTTAACGAAAAATTTGAGAAAGCCAGTGCCAGTATCATTGAGCAGATAGATACGCTGGCGGGCATTGCCACTGAGTTTAGC
>JANYBY010000110.1 GCA_025360565.1 Bacteroidota bacterium | reverse complement strand
TAACTTTACAGTCTTCGGGAATATCTTTAATTAAATTGGTAATTAAACTATCCTGAATTAATTTTGCTTTAGAAACCTTTCCTGTAAATGTGCCTTTGCTTTGCGAGAAGCCAAAGAAGGGAAGAAGCACAAATAGTATTTTAAACCAACCTTTCATTTTTCTCAATCTAAAATTCTACAATTCATTAACTCAAAAATTTGCACTTACCATTTCGCATCCGGATACATTCTTGGCAGCGCCTGCATTTCTGCCAGCAAATAACCCAGATGCTCTGTGTGAATTCCTTTTCTGCCGCCGGTTTGCATAAACGCCGTTTCAGGAATTTGTAAATTACATTTGGCGAATAAATTTTTTATTTCGTTTTCCCACTTAGGCTGAAGTGATTTTAAGTCAACCGAAATGCCTTCTTTTAATAATACCTCATCGCTTTCGTGCATTTCAAAAAACTCACCGGTAAAGCGCCACAATTCATTTATAGCGTTTTGCGCACGCATATGACTTTCTTCTGTACCCAAACCAAAACGTTCGATCCAGCTAAAACTGTGGCGTTTGTGATAGGTAATTTCTTTTATGGATTTTGAAGCGATCCCCGCAATTGTTTCGTCCTTACATTTTGCGAGTTCGCTGTAAAGCATCAGATCAAAACAATCTATAAACGCTTGCCGGATGATTGTTTTAGCGTAATCTCCGTTTTCCTGTTCGCAAATTAAATAATTAAAGTATTGCCGGTCGTTCCTCAAAAAAGCAAGGCTATCTTCATTTCTCCCTTTATTTTCAACCCTTGCGGCGTATTCCAATAAACTTTTGCCTCTGCCAAAAATATCCAGGGCAATATTTGTAAGCGCAAGGTCCTCTTCCAAAAACGGGCCAACTCCTGTCCACTGACTAAGGCGTTGTGCTAAAATAATACTGCTATCGCCTAAACGTAATGTGTAGTTAAAAAGTGCTTCTTGTTTTGTCATAAATTGGTTTGGGTAAAGTTATATTTTCTTTGTTCAAATTTAAAATTTAAGGCTAAATTATTACTCTTTGGCTTTACTCACTACTTTTTGTTCAAGTTCTTTTGAGATTCTGAAATTTGTTGCTTTTATCTTTGAAAGAATCGGTTTTATTGTTTTAATTTTTCCGCTTAATTTCGCCTCAATAATTATCCCCAAGGTTCCTGTAAGTTGAAGTCCCAATTCTGATGCAAGTTTTCTTCCTTTCAAATCATCTATTATCAAAAGGCATTCATCATATTCTAATGCCAAAGCAATTGCACTTGCCTCTCCTTTATCAACGATTACTTCTAAAATTTTTAAATACTTTTTTTCTTTAGGTTCTTTTATTTCAAACCAAGGGGGCAAAGTTTTTTTATACTCTTTAGCGATCTCTTTGGTGGTAGTAATTTTCCCGAAAAGTTTTTTAAGAAGTTGCAGTTCGTTTATTTTGTCCAGCAAAATAATACAGCTTGCATCAGATATGATAGTTTTTTGCATGAATAACATCTTTATCTATATCTGAGGCCTGATAATTAAATATTGAAACTCCGTAGTTGGTAAGAACTTCCATAAAACCTCTTTTAGAAAACCCTGCCATTATTGCCGCCTGCCCTAAAGAGATTTTTCCCTTTTCATACATTTTAGAAGCCAGAATAAGAAGGGCTTCCTGTTGATCTATATCAACAGTTTCCGGCAAAACTATTTTAAGCGTCTTCATATTACAAATGTACGAATTTTTTATCCATTTTTTATAAAGCCGATATAGTTACTGTTTTATAAATTTTTTAACGAAACTGCTTTCCAACCCTATCAGTTTTAGGAAATACAAACCCGGGTTTAAATTTTTTATATCAATTTTTTTCTCAAGGGTTTTTAGTTCTGTTATTAAAATCAATTGCCCTGCTGAAGAAAAAATTTCGACCGAACTATTTTTTCCTTCATCTAAATTTTCAATAAAAATAGTTTCGTTGGCGGGATTAGGAAAAATTTTTGGCTCAGAGTTAGCTGTTGTTTCATTTATTCCAACCAAACAATTATTAACGATTATTTTAACCGAATCGGAGGTGCCGCTGCATCCAAATGCGTCATAAACCGTAACGATGTAATAATAATTTCCCGGAGCAAAAGGCCCGGTTTGCGAAAGTGTACTTGTAAAAACAGGAATGTTCCACGCGTAAGATGAAAAGCCCGGAGTAGCGCTCAGCGAAAAATTTTGATTGATGCAAATTGTAGTAAGTGTTGGGGTAATAGCCGGCTCAGGGGCAAGACAAAATTTTGCCAGAAATGCATCGCCGCCGCCGCCTGCGTTTGGCATGTAACTTGCCGGTGTGGTAATATTAACCGTGCTTGTGGTTTCGCCGGCAATATATAATTTACCGGTATTGTCAAGAGCAATTCCCTTTCCGTTATCAGCACCTGCATCGCCATAATAAGATGCCAATTTTAATTTTAAACCATTGTTTGAAAATTTGGCGAAATACGCATCGTATGTATTTATCAGGCCAATGTTTGGCTGGTAGGCGCCAACAGTGCTGATAGAATTTGTGCTTAAGGTTTCGCCGCAAATAAAAATATTTTTATTCGCATCCAGTAAAATATCCGATACATAATCAGTACCATTGCCGCCATAATACGTTGCCCATTGCCTTACTCCCGATAAATTTAAACAGGTAATAAAAACATCTTCCGCGCTTCCTGAAGCAATTTGGTAAGTGCCCGGAGTAGCAATGTTGTTGGCGCTTCCGGCATTGCCGGTTATATAGATCAATCCGGCATTTACTTCAACTGCCACGCCTTGTTCGTCGCCGGTACCACCGTAATACGTTGCCCAAATTAAATTAGCTCCTGTAGGATCAAATTTTGCAATGTAAGCATCGTTGTTACCGCCATTCCCGGGCTGGTGACAAGTAGGAGTTGCAATTCCCGCGATGCTGCTTGTCCACCCGGTTATGATAACATTGTTACTTGCGTCAGCCGCGGCGCCCCAAGCTTCTTCATATCCGGTATCGCCGAAATAAGACCCCCACTGCCGCACACCGTTAGTATTGAATTTTGCAACATAAGAATCAACATTAAAAGAAAAAGCCGTCATAAAAGCGCCGGGCGTTGCAATACAGTTGCCGGTATTAGCGCTTTCGGTATGACCGCCAATGATTACATTTCCGCTTCCATCAACCGCAATGCACATGGCAATATCGTGCATGTTGCCGCCATAATAAGTTGACCACAACCGCTGACCAGTGGGATCAAATTTTGCGAGTATCGCATCATCAATACCACCGCCGTAAACAGTTTGGTGAGCGCCCGGACTAGCAACATTTACCGTGCTTCCCGAATTTCCGCTTACATAAATATTTCCGGCGGGCTCAACAAAAATGGCGTAACCGGTTTCGTAATTACTCCCTCCAAAATAAGTGCTCCATAATAAAGCGCCGTTGCTGTTAAATTTTGTAAGGTACAGATCAAAATTACCTCCTATGGTAGATTGATAAACGCCCAGCGTTGCAATATTTGAATTGCTGATGGTGTGGCCCATTATATAAACATTGTTTTGCGAATCAATACCGGTGGCACTGCAAAATTCTATTTGCGAACCTCCAAAATAAGTGCCCCAGATAATGTTTGAAGAAGGATCAATAACGAGCGTTCTTGTTTTATCGTATTGGCAAGAAAAAGAAATGCAATTCTTTTCCAGTTTAAAATTTACCGGCTGATATTGCTGGGGCAAATCTGAATAATAACTGGATGGAATTTGTTCCGTTACTTCGCCCAAGGGTGTTCCTATTTTTAAGTTATTTCCTTCCAGCCTGATTGAATTGGCGCCTTTACATAAAAATTTTATTTGGTTAATATCCGCGCCGGGATGCAAAATAATATTGTATTTCAAAGGGGTTAGATCGTTTCCTGTAAGGGTAAATTCAATATCTATATTACTGTAAACATTTTTGTAGGTTACTTTTTTGAAAAGGTTTACGCCATAAATTTCTTTTCCGCAGGTAATATAATTTAAGGTTTCTGTTTTTGGCTCTTCGGCAACAACTTCAACTTCGGCATTCATATTCACAAAATCAATGTCCACCCTTGAATCAATGATCTTTGTTTTTTCAAGGTCCTCGGGATTCTCAAAAAACTTTTTTCCGGGCTTAACTGCCGGTACATCTTTTACATAAAACAATTCGTAAGAATAACCACTTTTACGCAGTTGAATTTTTAATCCTTTACCGGCAAATAAAAACAATACACTATTATTTGTCTCGTTATTTTGATCCAGGATCTGACCCTTATTTTGAATAAATCCGTTTGCAAAAGCAAAAGATCTTTGAGCGTTCAAAATGAAAGATCCGGTTGTAATAAATATAAAAACAAAAAATAAACGCATAATTTAAGTGTAACCAAATGTAATAAAAATCAGCTTTAAATAACGACGGTAAGCCTCAATTCATCGATTAAATGAGGCTATTTGGGTGAAAACCAATAAAAAATGAGTGAAGCCAAGGTTTAGATGTTTGATAAATAAGGGTTTTAGAAGATAAGCTCTTATTATTGTAAAACAAAACACACTTAATTTAACACACGCCTATTAACCATATATTACACACACACTTATGAAATCAATTAACAAACTAAACAAACTGGCCTTAGCGCTTCTTTTTGTTTTTTGCGGGTATTTTACTACAAAGGCCTGTTCGCCGCTTAGTACTCCCGTGTTAACTTCAACTTTAATGGTTGGCAACTGGTTATACGTAAACGTGCAAAGTGTTACAGTATGGAGCGGTTGTACCAACTCAGTACAAATAGAATTAGTTTGTAACGGTTCGCCAATGCCGGGCGTTGCACCTTTCTTTTATACCTCACCGGGTTATTTAAAAAACGCAACTCCTTTTACTGTACCTACTATGTCGGTGCCATTAGGTGCACTTTGTCAAGGTGGCGTTTATCAATGGAGATGGAGAGAAGCCCAAGGCTGCTGTACTTTTAGCCCATGGTCAATTGTTTATTCATTTACAATGCCGGGTGTTCCTATCCCAACTACTTTAACTTTAAATGCTGCTCCTCCTGCAATATGTTTTCCTCAAACTTCACAGTTAACTGCTAGTGTTAGCGGCGGTTGTGGCGGGGGTGGTTTAATTTCTTATTCATGGACACCTGCAACAGGCTTAAGTTGTAATACTTGTTCTAATCCAATTGCTAATCCAACTGTTACTACAATTTATACTTGTGTTGTTTCAGGTTCCGGTCCCGGAAGCTGCTGGTCGGCTACAGGTACTTTACAAGTTATTTCTTTTACAGCTGCTCCATTAGTTGGCGCGCTTAACGCGCCGGCATCTTTGTGCGCAGGCCAGGCAAACACAGTTTCAATTGCAAGTTATTCCGGTTCCATTCAATGGCGGTCTAATTTTAACGGCGGCGCTTTTGCAAATTTAGGCGCGCCAAATACGCAAACAATTATTACACCAACTTTATCACCTGGTAACTATTGTTATTATGTTTCTGCTACAGGCTGTGGCGGTTCGCTTAACTCGAGCACTGTTTGTACAATGGTTAATATTACACCAACGGTTGTAGTTAATCAGCCAACTATTTGTTCGGGCCAAACCGCAAGTTTAATTGCAGGCGGTGCAGCAAATTACACGTGGTCGGCAGGTGCAGCTCCAATAAATGCACCAAATCCTTTTGCAACGCCAACGGTAAATACTTCTTATACAGTTATTGGTGCCACAAACGGTTGTACTGCAAGCGCGGTATCAAACGTTACGGTTGTTCCTTCACCAATAGTAAACCTTGCAAGTAATTCTGCTGTATGCGCGGGTAATATTCTTAATTTAACTTCAACCGGTGGTGGTGTTTATCAATGGTCGGGTCCGGGCGGATTTAGTTCTGGCGTTCAAAACCCAACAATACCTAACGCTAATGCAACTATGATGGGCGTTTACCAGGTTGTAGTTACTACAAGCGCTTGTGTTACTACAAAAACAATTAATGTAATTATTTTAACGCCTACTGTTAGCGCAACTAATACAGGACCATATTGTTCAACGTTTTCTGTTCAATTAAACGGCGCTTCAACTCCGGGTTCAACTTATTCATGGTCGGGTCCGGCAGGTTTTAACGCAATCACTCAAAGCGCAAGTATTTTAAATGCTACAACATCGGCCACCGGAATTTATACACTAACTATTAACGACGGAACTTGTACAGCTACAGCAACAACTTCGGTAACTGTTTATCCTTTACCGGTGCCGGTTGCAATTTGCAACGCTCCAATTTGCGAAGCTTCAGCATTAACCTTCAGTGGTTCTGGCGGTACATCTTATGTTTGGAAAGGACCAAACAATTACACCAGCTTAAGTCAAAACCCAACAATTAATTCGGCACCAACAGTCGCTAACGGCCTTTACACTTTAACGGTTACCGATATAAACGGTTGCGTTCAAAAAACAATTATTAATGCTACAGTAAAACCGTTACCGGTTGTAAATGTTACAGCAGCTTACCTTTGTATTGGGCAAACTGCAAATTTAACTTCATCAGGCGGTATTAGTTATGCTTGGTCAGGCCCTAACGGATTTTCATCAAGCCAACAAAATATTTCTTTTCCAAATGTAAACATGAACCAAGTAGGAGATTATACAGTTGTAGTAACCGCTGCTAACGGATGTACCGTTGGTGTAGGTTCAAAAGTTGTTGTATATCCATTACCTATGCCAATTGCTTCCTGCAGCGGTTCGGTTTGTTTAGGCGGTAAAGTTACTTTTCAAAGTTCAGGCGGATTACTTTATCAATGGACAGGGCCTAACGGATTTATTTCTGATGAAGCAAATACTTCTATTGCAAACGCAAACTCTATGAATTATAATGGTACTTATACTTTAGGAGTTACCGATAATAACGGTTGCCAAGGTGTTACTACTACACAGCTATTAGTAAGAGGTTTACCAAGCGCGGAGATCAGTTCAACCGTAAATAAAAAGTGTGTGCCTTTTTGTTCGTCATTTACAGTTAACAGTTCTTCTCAATTACAAAATGTACAATGGAATTTAAACAACACCGGTTTAGTTGGCGGTACAAGTTATAATAACTGCTTTAACCAATCGGGTAACTTTCAGTTACGTTCAAATTTTACCGATAATTTTGGTTGTACAAATACCAATACTTTTATCGTAAATGTTTATCCTATTCCAATGGCGGACTTCCACATTGGACAAGGCGCGCCAATTGAAAATGACGCCATTGATTTTAAAGACGCTTCGTTAGGCGAAGAAATTAATTCTTGGACTTGGTTTATTGCCGACAACAATAATATTTCATACAACCAAAATCCAAATTATACTTTTGCAGCACCGGGCGCTTATCCTGTAACTTTAATAATAGCAAATAAATGGGGTTGCAAGGATACTGTAACCAAACCCATTATTGTTGGAGAAGATTTTAGTTTATATGTGCCAAATATATTTACGCCAAATGGTGACGGGGTTAATGATACTTTTCAACCAAAAGGATATGGAATTGTAAAATACAACTTACAAATATTTGACCGTTGGGGTGAGAAAATGTATGAAACTACAGACCTTACAAAAGGATGGGATGGTATGTACAAAGGCAAAGTTGGTAAGGATGAGTCGTATGTTTGGAAAATTACCGTGAACAACGCTCAAGGCAAACAAAAAGAATACACCGGGCACGTTTCAATATTGAAGTAATACCGATCAGTTTTTAAAAGCCCCGTGCAGGTTGTACCTCACGGGGCTTTTTGTTTTTGCGCCGTAAAGCATTAAACCTTCCGCTAAATTTTAATCGACTGAAAATTAAAGAGCTGTGAGTTTTTATGAAAAATAATTTGCGCAACCAAATGATTGCTCATATATTTGCAATCAATTAGTTGCTAATTATAATTAATTTAAAATGAGAAGAGATATTTACCAAGCCATTGCTGACCCCACGCGCAGGGCTATACTCAGCTTAATAGCCGTAAGCGCCATGACACCCAACGCTATTGCCGAGCATTTTGACAGCAGCCGCCAGGCAGTATCAAAACATATTAAAATATTAACCGAATGCGAGCTGGTTAAACAAGAACATAACGGCCGTGAAATTTATTATACACTTCAAATTAAAAAAATGAAAGAAATAGATCACTGGTTAGAACAATTCAGGAAAATTTGGGAAACCCGATTTAACCAATTAGACAAAGTATTATTAACGATGAAAAAGAAATGAAAACAGACTTATTATTTGACTTTGCATTAAACAAAGCTGCAAAAACAGTAGTGATCAACAGGGAGTTTGATGCCGAACTTGCCATCGTATGGGATGCTTTTACCAAACCGGAAATCCTTGACCAATGGTGGGCACCTAAACCCTACACATCAAAAACAAAATATATGAATTTTGAAGTTGGCGGTAAACGTTTTTATGCCATGGTAAGTCCGGAAGGAAATGAGCATTGGGCAATTCACAAATTTACTTCCATTACTCCAAAAAACAATTTCAAATATCTGAACGCTTTTGCGGACAAAGATGAAAACCCTGTATTGCCGGGTTCTGATTGGGATCTTACTTTCCGCGAACAAGGCGAAAAAACAAAAGTCAGCATTACAATTTACAATGATTCACTTGAGCGCATGGAGAAAATGATTGAGATGGGATTCAAAGAAGGATTTACTGCCACGTTGAAGAGCCTGGAAGAATTATTGAACATGGTAAAGAAAAAATAATCCCGGAAGTAGAAGCTATCGCTTCGCTTCGGGAAATAAACAAAAATTAAAAAAAAGAAAAAATGAAGAATAGCTTATTAATGGATTTTACTGTTGACAAAAAGAACAGCACCATAAACGTAAAAAGAGAATTTGAAGCACCTGTTGGTGATGTTTGGGCGGCATGGACACAAAGCGAGCTCCTCGACCTTTGGTTCGCGCCCCTGCCATGGATCGCAAAAACAAAATCTATGGATTTTAAAGTAGGAGGCCGCCATTTATACGCCATGGTTGGTCCTGCCGGTGAAGAACACTGGGCACTTGCTGATTATACATCAATAAGTCCAACATCTAATTTTAAACTTTTGGATGCCTTTTGTGATAATAAAGGTAACATCAACGATAATTTTCCGCGTTCAGAATGGAGCATTTCTTTTTCGGAGGTCAATGGTATAACAACCGTAAAAGTTGAAATAAAACACAACTCGCTTTCAGACCTTGAAAAAATAATCGAAATGGGCTTTAAAGAAGGATTCACGATGGCCCTCAAAAATTTGGATCAATATTTCAAAGCTAAATTTAAAATAAGGAAGGAACTGAAAACAAGTAATGCACCACGCGTTACAACATATCTTAATTTTCCGGGTAATACCGAAGAAGCATTTAATTTTTATAAAAAAGTTTTCGGAACGCAATTCAGCGGTAAAGGCCTACAACGTTTTGGAGATATACCCGCCGAGGCCGGTCACCCGCCGATTGCCGAAAACATTAAAAAAATGGTGCTTCATGTGGAGCTTCCAATTTTGGGTGGACATATTTTAATGGCCACCGATGCGCCAAAAGAAATGGGCTTTACATTAACAAGCGGCAACAACATGCATATTTGTTTGGAACCCAGTACCAAAGCAGAAACCAAAAAATTATTCGAGAGCCTCTCAAAAGACGGAAACATAACAATGCCATTACAGGACATGTTCTTTGGCGCTTACTTTGGAGAATGCACGGATATGTATGGAATAAACTGGATGTTTAATTGTGTGGAAAAGTAACAAAACATCCTGATTTTTTAAATGTTACGAATTAACAGACAGGGGCATGTTTTATAATTGTAATTCTACTCCCTTACAAAAGTAGTTTTAGAAGAGTTGCCGCTTTCGTCAAACACATGTATGGAGTACATTCCATTTTGCAGAGTTTCTAAATTTAAATTGTACGCGGAATTGGAAGACGTTCTATTAACAGGAATATTAAATACCCTTTTACCGGAATTATCAAACACCTGCAAAGTAACATTTCTGTTTAAAAACGGTGCGGGTAAAAACACATCTATATTGCTATTGGCAGGATTAGGCTGGAGCGTTATTTTTTGTATTGCTTTTTCTTTTGGCTTTAAAGTTTCAACCAAAGTAAAGAAAGGCTCGCTGCTGCCAACATTAAATTGCTTTAAGCGGTAATAGGTTATATTTTCTTTATCGGGCGCATTATCTCTTACAACATATTTTTTTGTTTGGCTAGAGTTTCCGGTCGCTTCAACTTTTTCCATCAATGTATAATTCACAGCATCCGAACTTTTTTCAATTAAAAAATAATCGCTATTTTTTTCGGTAGCAGTGGTCCAATTCACATCACAGGTTTCTCCGTTATAATTTAAATAAAATTCGGTAAGCTCAAGTGGTAACACACAATTATTGGTTATGGTAAATGTAGCGGTGCGCACCACACCACATGCATCGGTAACCTGACAGGTAACGGTGTTGTTGCCCGGTGCCACAGGCGTAAAATTAAGTGTAGGCGTAGTTGCCCCGCCGGGATTCCATAAATAAGTATAAGGCCCCACACTATACTGTGCATTAGGATCGAGCACTACCGTGCCCAAACAAACCGCGGCAACAACCGCTGTTCCGTTTCCTGTAGTTGTGTTGGTAAGGGTGGCCAAATTTTGTCCTTCAACGGTAACGATCCACGAATTATTTACAAAGAAAAGGCGCGCGGTATTGCACACACCTGCCACCACATTGTTACAATGAATGTTTTTTGTAAAAAATGCAACAGTGGTTGTGTTACAACTTGCGGCTAAACAAGTGGCCAAATTTGGTACCACATTATTAACACCGGAACAAGTTCCGGAAAAAGCAATTGCACAACTCCACCAGTTATTGGTAAGAATTGGGTTTTCGCCGCAAGGCCCAACCATTCTAAAACCGCCGTGCTGCATAAGTGTTGGATTGATAGCAATGTACTGGCTCGACCATAATACATTTGTAATAGTAGCCGCACCCGGAAAAATAACATTTAACGGGCCTCCTAAACAAAATGCCGATGAACTTCCACAAAACCCTGTGCCCGGCGCATAAGGTGTAAAACCAATTTGCCCCGCTGTCCATGTGTTGGTGCCACTTACCAAAGGATCTATTGTTACCG
>JANYBY010000026.1 GCA_025360565.1 Bacteroidota bacterium | reverse complement strand
TACCGAACGGAAAAAAACCTTGCCTGGGTGATATGGTTCGAAATACAAAAGCTTCTTTAAATCAATATATATACTATGCCAATTTTCATTTGATCGGCGATCCCGCTATTACTCTTTCTTATCCCGATCAACGCGTAAACACATCAAAAATAAACACAAGCACCATTACCGCGCTTACTACCGCAAATGACACCATTGGGGCGCTGCAAAAAGTAACTATTAGCGGCTTTGTGTCGGATACTCTTGGAAATAAGCTTACAAATTTTAACGGTTTGGTTTACCCTACTGTTTTTGATAAAGAAAAAACTGTTGCCTGTTTATTAAACGATCCAGATCTGTCTTATTATATTACGCCTAATACACCATTCACTTTTAAACTTCAAAAAAATATTTTATACCGCGGAAAGGTGGAAGTAAAGAACGGCGATTTTACCTTTACATTTATTGTGCCAAAAGATATAAGTTTTGCTTACGGGCCAGGAAGAATAAGTTATTATGCCACCGATGGAAATATAGAAGCGGCCGGGTATTATCAAAAAGTAATTGTGGGTGGCGGATCTAAAAATGTGGTGTTAGATGATGTTGGGCCACAAGTACACATGTATTTAAACAATAAAGATTTTGTGAATGGAGGTATTACCAACGAAAAACCTGTGCTTTATGCAAACCTTACTGATTCGAGTGGCATTAACACACTGGGTTCAAGTATAGGGCATGATATTACCGCGGTACTCGATGGAAATATTAGCAAGCCCACTATTTTAAATGATTATTACGAAGCAAATTTAAATAGTTATCAAAGCGGCCGCATTCGTTATCCATTTGATCAGTTGCCGGACGGAAACCATAATCTGGCATTTAAAGTTTGGGATATACAAAATAATTCAAACCTTGTTAATATTGATTTTGTAGTGGCTGCAAGTGCTGAGTTAGCGCTTAAACACGTTCTCAATTACCCAAATCCGTTTACTACCGCTACCAAATTTTTTATTGAACACAATCAAGCCTGCAATCCTTTAAAAGTTACTGTTCAGGTTTACACAATTAGCGGCAAATTGGTAAAAACCATTTTAAAAAATATTACTTGCGAAGGATTTAGAGCCGAAGGAATTGATTGGGATGGTAAAGATGAATTTGGCGATAAACTTGGCCGCGGAGTTTATATTTATAAAGTTGCAATTATAAACAGCGATAACAAAAAGGCTGAAAAAACTGAAAAATTAGTCATATTAAATTAGTAAATTTGGCATACTCTTAAAGGGTACGCCGCTGAAAAAAGACAGATGAAAAAATTAGGTATTATATTAAGTGTTTTAATCGCAAAAAATAGTTCAGCACAAATCAGTGCCTCCGCTTTGTCAGGACAAACCATTAACCCCATCACTACAGCTGTTCCTTTTTTATTAATTAGTCCCGATGCAAAACAAGGCGCGTTGGGCGATTGCGGGGCTGCAACCGATCCGGATATAAATTCTATTCACTGGAACGGAAGTAAATTAGCTTTTGCGGAGAAAAAAATGGGGGTTGGTTTTACCGTTACCCCTTGGTTACGCAATTTGGTACCCGACATTAATTTGTATTATTTATCGGGTTATTATAAAATTGATAAAAAAGGGAACAGCGTTATTGGCACATCCCTGCGTTATTTTAGTTTGGGTAATATTGAGTTAACCAATGCAACCGGTGTAAAAACGGGTGATTTTAAACCCAACGAATTTGCTGTTGATTTGGCTTTTTCGCAAAAATTGTCGAAGAATTTTTCTATGGGAATAGCCATGCGCGTTATTAATTCGAGCATCAGTCGTGTTTATTTTAATGGTAGTCAGGGTAACGCCGCAACCACTGCGGCGGTTGATTTAACCATGTTTTATAAAAGTAATTCGTTTAAACTTGGCGAGAAAAAAGCCGTGGCTACCGCAGGTTTGGCTTTTACCAATATTGGCGCCAAAATTAAATATTCAAACGATCAAAATTTTATTCCCATGAATATGCGTTTGGGTGGCGGATTAAAACTGCATTTAGATGAATATAACTCTTTTGGTTTTTACGTAGATTTTAATAAACTGTTGGTTCCAACACCGCCAATTTATTCATACACCACCGATCCAACAACAGGGCAGTTAGTTCAGGCAATTGACCCTGCTACCGGCGCAAAAGTTATTTTAAAAGGAAAAAACCCGAATGTTCCTGTGGCGCAGGGTATCTTACAATCATTTGGCGATGCACCCGGAGGATTTAAAGAAGAAATGCAAGAGATCAATATCAGTACCGGGGTTGAATATTGGTATAACAATGTTTTTGCAGTTAGGGCCGGATATTTTCACGAACCTAAAACAAAAGGTTCTCGCCAGTTCTTTACAGTGGGTATGGGTGTAAAATACAGTGTTATTAATATCGATGGTTCTTTTTTAATTCCTACTCTGTTAAATAATCCACTTCAACGAACCTGGCGTATTTCTATCAGTTTTGATTTTGATGCCGCTAAAAAGGAAAAGGACCCTACCGCCGTAACGCCTTAAACTCTTTCTTTTTCACATCTGTATGTGCATAATTGAATAATTGCCCGAGTTATTAAGCCTCTTGAAATTGCATATTTGTAGTATGCGTTACTCCCTTTATTTATCACTGCTTTTTTTTGTTTTTATTTTTTCGTGTAAAACAACCGAAAAAGAAAACGATAACCGTACTATTTTTAGTTATAATGAAATGAACGGGGTAACTTCCCTTGATCCAGCCACGGCCGGTAATTTCGAAAATATTTGTCCCGTAAACCAATTGTTCAACGGTTTGGTACAAATGGACGATAAATTAAATGTTATCCCCTGCATTGCGCATAAATTTGGGGTGAGCGACGATGGTTTGATCTACACATTCAATTTACGAAGTGATGTTTATTTTCATGATAACGTTTGTTTTGAGAACGGCGGCAAAGGAAGAAAAGTTATTGCGAAAGATTTTGTATTCAGTTTCGATCGGCTTTTCGATAGTAAAGTGAGCAGCGCCACCACGCTGTTAACGAATATTGACCGCTCTGAAAAAAGTTTATACAAAGGTTTTGTAGCCGAGAACGACTCAACTCTTAAAATTTATTTAAAAGAACCTTTCAGCCCTTTTTTAAGTGTGCTTACCATGAAATTTTTCAGTGTTATTCCATTTGAAGCGATTGAACATTATAAATTAGAATTCAGAAGAAATCCGGTTGGTACCGGCCCATTCACGTTTAAATTGTGGGAAGATGGAACGAAATTGATCATGATAAAAAACAATAATTATTTTGAACGTGATGAAAAAGGAAACAGGCTGCCATTTCTTGACGCGGTAACCGTTTCGTTTGTAAAAGATAAAGAAACCGCTTTTATGGAATTGCTGAAGGGCAGGTTTGACATGCTAAGCGGGGTGGACGCGTTTAGCAGCAATTCGCCATTGGATAAGGATGGGAATTTAAAAGATGAGTTTGGCAAAAAATTTTATTTGCAAAAGGAAACATTTTTAAAAACAGATTATATCGGCATTTTAATTGATGAAAATATCGCGATCGTAAAAAACTCACCTTTAAAATTAAAAGCAATTCGCAGGGCAATTAATTATGCTTTTGACAGGGATAAACTGATAAAATATTTACGGAGTAATATTGGCACGCCGGCTCACGCCGGATTTATTCCGCGCGGCATGAAGAGTTATAATGCGGAAAAGGTGAAAGGATATAATTACGATCCCGATAAAGTAAGAGCATTACTTTCTGAGGCGGGTTTTCCCAATGGGAAAGGATTGCCTGAGATAACGTTGAACACTACCGATAATTTTGGCAAACAGGTTGAATTTATTCAATCGCAATTGGCCGAAAATAATATTAAGATCCAGATAAGCATCGAAAAAACGTCGGTACTAAGGCAAGCGGTGAATAGCTGTGAATACAACATGTTTAAAAAATCATGGATCGGGGATTATGCCGATGAGGAAAATTTTATGAATTTATTTTACAGCAAAAACTTTTGCCCGCAAGGCGTAAATTATTTCCATTACAAGAATGCCGAATTTGATAAGGCTTTTGAAAAAGTGTTAAAAGAGAACAGCGATTCTGTTAAAACAAGCTTATACCAGCAAATGGATCAAATGATAGTGGACGACGCGCCCGTGATACCCTTGTATTACGATCAGGTGGTGCGCTTGGTGCATCATAATATAAAAGGCTTAACTACCAACCCCATGAACCTTTTGAACCTGAAAACGGTGACCAAGGAAAATGTGCCTAAATAATTCATTTTAAAACTTTAATTTTGTTTTGCGCTAACTTATAGCCGCAATTTTTTTGAAAAGTAAACTAGTAATATTTTTCGGTGTTTTATTTTTTTGGTCGTGTAAAAACGACCCCAATAACCTTACAAAAAAAATAGAGGTCAGGCTGGTTCAGAATGTAAACGTTGAAGCTTTAAGTATTCTTAAAAATTTTTACGCCAATTCGCTGGGCGATACTTTACTGATCATTAATTCAGACACACTTATTACTTACCGCTTTTTTAAAAATATTGGCGTTCCCAATAAATTGATCTTTTCAGATAAAGGCAAGTTAACCGCGCTTGGCGATTCACTCTTCTCGGTCATTCGCAATGGCAGAGCTTACGGCTTGTATCCTAACGACTATCATTTTAAACGATTGGATACACTTGAGAATAATTTTTTTGATAAAAAGGACAGCGCATATAACGTTTCGGGACTTGCCGAATTTGAAGTGCTTTTAACCGATGCGTATTTAAAATTCGGTGCGCATGTAAATAAAGGGAGATTCAATCCCGATACCATTTTACCGGAATGGAACCCGAAAAAACTGGACACTAATTGGACAGCTATTTTAAAATTTGGTCTGGATAAAAATAAAATAAAGCGCGCACTTGATTCGCTTGAACCAAAACATGACGGCTATCACTTTTTAAAAAAGGCACTTGCTACTTATATTTTGGAGAACGAAAAATTAAACTGGGATAGTATTTCGTTTTTAAATATTACAGATACGTTAAAATTAAAGCAAGAAATAAAAAAACGTTTAATTTATACAGGCGATTATAACGATACGCTGAAACTTAACGACAGCCTTAAATTGGCAAAGGCATTAAAATCATTTCAAAAAAAGTTTAGCCTTGATCCCGATGGTAAATTGGGTAAATATACAAGGCAAGCTTTAGGGTTGAATAAAGAAGAAACCATCCGCCAAATGGAAATGGCATTAGAGCATTGGCGATGGGAACCGGGTAAATATCCCGAAAAATACGCGATCGTAAATATTCCTTCGGCCGAAATAAATATTTTTGAGTGGGATAAAAAACATAAATTAGATACGCTGGTTTTAAACAGTAAAGTAGTGGTTGGTAAACCCGATCATCAAACCCCAACGCTAAGAAGCAAAATAAATTACATGCTCATATATCCTTATTGGAATGTGCCTTATTCTATTGCATGGAAAGAAATATTACCGATGGTACAACGAGATACCAATTATTTGCACAAACATAATTTTGAAGTAATAAACGGAAAGGGCGAGCCCATAACCAATCTCGGAAAATTGAATTGGAAACGCTATAATAAAGAATATTTACCCGTAAGATTCAGGCAACGAATAGGTGATGAAAATAGTTTGGGTATTTGTAAATTTAATTTCAATAACAAATACGGCGTGTATTTGCACGACACCAACAGCAAACGTTATTTTAAAACTTTTTACCGGTATCAGAGTCATGGATGTATTCGTATTGAAAAATATTTCGAACTGGCGCGTTTTTTGATCAGGGAAGATACTTTAAAACTACCGTACGATACTTTGAACGCATATTTTATAAGGGAAAAGCAAGAAAAAATTAATTTGCGAAAACCTTTGCCCATTTATGTGCGTTATTACACCGCGAGTGCCGACAGCAGTTTAAAGCTGCATTTGAACCTGGATATTTACCGCAAGGATCAGCAGATGAAGCTGATGGTTTACGGGAAACATCCGAAATAGCTTTCCCCAATTTTTAGACACTAATTCCACTAATTTTCACTTATCTAAGTGGTAAAATTTCACTAATCTGTGTTTATATAATCTAATCCAGTTTACATAGATTGGAGTAATTTTTGTAACTAAGGATTCGTGTTAATTCGTGAAATTAGTGGCAAAATATCCTGTAGCAAAGCTCCGTGGTTGTTTAATCCGCCTTTGAAGAAACCAGCTCTTTCAGGTTCTTATAATCCTGCTTAAAAGAAAGTACGCGTTTTAAAGTAAGTTTATTGGTGATAAAAAACCCGAAATAAATAGCGATGGCAATGATCAGATAGGAAATGTTTGCCGAATAAGCCGCGCCTTCAATACCATATTTATTTACAAAGTAGGGCGCAAGTATAAGCGTGGCAATAAAACCGAAGCTGTTGCATACCAAAACCAGTTTTAATTTGCCTATGGCCGAAAAATAATTACTTATTATTCCAAAAAAACTGATCATTAAAATTCCGGGAGCATACAACAGCATTAAATTTTTAGTACCCACAAATCCATCCCCTAAAATGTAAACAAAAAAACTTTCGGGTAATAAAAAAATAATTACAATTGCCAAAAAACTGAACAAAACACTTGCCTTGCTTAAGGTTTGGGTCATTTCAGCGCTTTTTTCTGTATTGCCCTGGTTTGCTACTCTGGCAAGCAATACAGGCGAAATTCCGTTGCTGATGATTAAAACAGATTCAATAAGCGAGCTTGATAAAGCGTATAAACCAACTTTGGCGTTATCGGGTAATAAATAATAGCTGTAGCGGTTGCATAAAATATACATTAATACGCCCATTTGGCAAATAAACCCATAAATAAAAATGGATCTGTGTTCACACAAATTGGTTTTAACGCTTACGCCAATCAATTTTATGGCGGCTGCAAACGAGATCAGAAACGAAATGAAAAATGAAATGAGCATGGGCCACAAATAAGCTTCGATGGTGTAATTGTGCAATACAAAAATGGAAAAGATCAAGCCAAGCAAAAGCAGGCCGGGCTGCAAAAAACTTAAAAAATTGTATAAAGTAATTTTTTCTTTACCCAAAATAATAACACAATTAAAAGTATTTAAAATTACGATCAGCGAAATAAGATAACTGAGCCATTCGTTGCCCGGCAATTGCCTGTGTAAAATTGAAAAAATACTGTTACCGAAACTGGTAGCTAAAAATGTGTACCCAATACCGGTAATAAATATTTTTTTAAGATCGTATTTAGGGATAAAATAAATGAGGCTGTAACCTGTATACACCTCATTTATTATTTGAATGATGGTGATGTTAAGCACTAAAATACTTATTTCGCCCCGCGAACTTGCGCCTAAATAACGCGCCGAAATAATTAACAAAAAAAAATTAATTATGGCAACAAAGCCTTTGGTAAATAAACTTTGTAATATGTTTCTAAACATAACCTATTATAAACGTTAATTAAGGTTATTTATTTTACCAGATAAATTCAACTATTTGTTTCACATCAGGATGTAAACTTTTAGCAACAGGGCAGGTATGAGCTGCGTGTTCGTACATCTTTTTTTCCTTATCGGTAAAATTGTTTTTTGGAAAGGTAATTTTAATATGGATCTCCCCAATGCGGCGCGGTTCGGAATACATTACCTTTGTAACCTCAGCAAAAGTGCCTTGCGTAGGGGTAATACCTTCTTTCATGGATACAATTCCCATTACCGAGATCATGCAGCATGCCAGCGAAGTGGCTGTTAGATCGGTTGGCGAGAACATTTCGCCTTTGCCATGATTATCTTTTGGAGCGTCGGTAAAAATTTTTGTATTTGATTGAATATGCGTGGCTTCTGTTCTTAATTCGCCAAGGTATTTAACTGTACTTGTAACCATAGGATGATTGTTTTGCCTACAAATGTAGGATTATACTGTATAATTACTTAAATTTGTTATAATGTTTAATAAAATTATTTTAGTGGTTTTTGCGCTTGGTTTTTCCTTCGTTTGTGTTGGACAAAACAACGCATTGTCATCTACTGAAGGAAGCACATTAAATGTTCTTTACAGAAACGATGCAGCAGGAAAGTTTTATGCAAATACAAGGGGTTGGGGAATTTTATATCGCCAGGGCAAACACATTACCGCCAAAACCAGGTCTTTTTTCGAGATCGATCTTCAAACCTTAAAGCATCCCAAAGAAGTAAAAGTTTCGGGCAGCGCCGAGAACCGTAAACGTTTTGTGTATGGCAAATTAAATAGCTGTTTTTTATTGCGGGGTAATTTGGGAATGCAGAATGTTATTTTTGGTAAGGCAGATAATAAAGCGGTGGAGATTCGATTTGCTTATAGCGTAGGAGCCACATTTGCTTTTGCAAAACCATACTACTATCAATTACCTAACGGTTACAGAAACGTTGACGCGCAGGAAGTAAAGTTTAACAGTTCTGAATTTACGCAAGACAGCGTTGTAGGCAAAGGCAGATTTTCCACAGGCCTCTCCGAAACAAAAATTTACCCCGGAATAAATGCGAAATTTAATTTAAGTTTTGAATACGCCAATTATACAAATCTTATCCGCGCAATTGAAACCGGTGTTACTATCGATTATTTTCCTAAGGCATTACCAATAATGGCACGCAATCCTGCCGAAAATATTATTATCACGCTTCACGTAGGTTTTGTGTTCGGTAAAAAATGGTATTAAATGGAAGTTCTTCCTGAATCTCAAAAAATAAAGAAACCCGATTGGTTACGCGTTAAATTGCCTACCGGCGAGCAGTATTTAAACGTTCGCAACATTGTAAGCAAACATAAATTACACACTATTTGCGAAAGCGGCAATTGTCCGAACATGGGCGAATGCTGGGGCGCGGGCACAGCTACCTTTATGATCCTTGGGAATATTTGTACGCGCAGTTGTGGTTTTTGCGCCGTGGCTACGGGCAAACCTTTGCCTGCAGATTGGGACGAACCAAAACGTGTGGCCAACTCCGTAAAATTAATGGGCGTAAAACATTGTGTAATTACAAGTGTTGATAGAGATGATCTGAAAGACGGAGGCTCTATTATTTGGGCCGAAACAATAAAAGCCATAAGAGAAATCAGTCCCGAAACAAAGTTTGAATGTTTAATTCCGGATTTTGCGGGCAAGTGGGAAAATTTACAACGAATTATTGATGTAAAGCCGGATATTGTTTCGCATAATATTGAAACGGTACGAAGGTTAACTGCACAAGTAAGAATTCAGGCAAAGTACGATAGAAGCATGGAAGTTTTAAAGCGATTGGATGAAGCCGGTGTAAAAACAAAGTGCGGAATTATGTTAGGCCTTGGCGAAACAGAAGAAGAAATTATTGAAACCATTGATGATTTGGCAAATGTAAAATGCGATGTAATTACTTTAGGACAATATTTGCAGCCAACTACCAAACATTTACCCGTTGCGCGTTTTGTGCACCCCGATGAATTTAAAAAATACAAAGAGTACGCCCTGAATAAAGGATTTAGATTTGTTGAAAGCGGCCCGTTGGTGAGATCTTCGTATCATGCGGAGAAGCATGTGTTTTAGATCAAGTTAAAAGGTTCAATTAAAAAGTTAAAAGTTGAATGTCAGGCGGAGCGTTGTCGAGACCAAATGGAACGCTGATGACGCGGATGGTTATGATTTAATATGGTTTTTTTATTTGAAACGGATAACAGGCAAACTATTACTGAGTAAAAATCTTGTCGCCCAAGATTTCAGGGGCGAATTAAAATTAGATTTGATTAATGGAATTTATTTCGTAAATTTAATTAATGAAAAAGGGAGCAAAACAGTTAAAAAATTGGTTATTGCTAAGTAACCTTTACCGTAATTTGTTTTTTACCACCATTAATATTTAAATCGCAAATTGCCAACTATGTAAATAATGGCAGCTTTGAAAATTATTATAATCTGAATTTATATAATTACGCGAACTATTGGAATAATATAGATTCCACAAAGTTTGGGGGAGTATACGAAAATATTATATTAAATGGCGGGCCTTATACCGGTGGTAACTATCAAAATGCACGAACAGGGGTGAGTTACATGGCGTCGACCTTTTTTTGCGAACCTGCAGTTTGTCCATATCCAAACAGTAGAGGATATATGAGAAACCGTTTAAAAAATTTTTTACAAGCGGGTAAAACTTATTGCGTTAAATTTTATTTCAACATTACAAACACTTCACCTTATGGCATGGATGGTTTTGGGGCTTATTTCGGAGGAGTTACAATGGATACAATTACTCAATGCAGAATGCCATTAACATTTATAAACCCTCAAATCCAAAACCCGAATGGTAATATTATTACAGATACGCTTAACTGGGTTCCGGTAACGGGTACATTTGTAGCTGTAGGTAATGAAAAATATATGCTGATCGGTAATTTTAAGAGTGATTTGGCTACGAACTGCGTAACCATAAATCCGGCGTATTTACCACAAAAATGGACGGACGTTTGCATTGATGATGTTTCCTGCATTGATATTGATCTTCCGGCATACGCCGGCCCGGATATTAGTTGCATTCCCGGTAATACCGTTTACATCGGCCGCCCTCTTGATGTTGGGATTGATGAAGCCTGTACGTGGTATAATATTACCAACACAAATACACCTATTGGCACAGGGGCAGGCATAACAGTTAATCCAATTATAACTCAAACCTATATTGTAAAACAGGATATTTGTGGTAACATTAAATGGGATACGGTTATTGTACATCAAACGGCATTAGGGTTAGCGGAACTAAAATTAAGAAGTGAAGGGTTAAGAATTTACCCTCAACCCGCGCAGGATGTTTTAAATATCGTATTTACGATTGAAACAGAAAGCGAACCAAATAATGTTATTATTTATAATTCCTTAGGGCAGTTGATTAAAAAGGAAGAAATCGTCTTTAAAAATAAAATGGCAAATGTTAAAATTGAAGATCTGTCCGATGGCGTTTATTATTTAAGTGTTAAAACTGATGATATATACAGGATAAACAGACGATTTGTTATTTCAAGATAGTTCAGTTCGAGTAGCTATCGGGATCGTATCGATAACCTAACGTGATCCGTCCTGCCTCCCTTTAGTCCTGCCTCTTGCTTCCAACTCTCAACCCTTATTCATCAATTCATTCTGAATTTTAATACTTTCCTCATGCAAAAGCTGACAGATTTTTTCGATGTGATTTCTTGAGAGCCCTAATTTATCGGCCCATTGCGCGCGGGTGCGCAAAATTTCCTGCCAGCGTTCTAACTGAAAAATTTTAATGTGGTGTTCTTTTTTGTATGAACCAATTTCGCTAATGACCTGCGTGCGTTTTTTTAAAACATTTATCAATTCATCGTCTATCTCATCTATCATACTTCGTAACTGCGCTAATTTATCCAGCACAAAAGCGTCTTCGGTATTTTGTTTTCGTAAAATAAATTTACCGATGAGTTCATCCAATTGCTGAGGAGTTAATTGCTGCTGTGCGTCGCTCAACGCATTTTTCGGATCACAATGTGATTCTATCATTAAACCATTCATCCCCAAGTCTAAGGCTTTTTGCCCAACCGAATAAATTAATTCGGTATTGCCGCTAATATGGCTGGGGTCGCAAATAATAGGCAGATCAGGAAATTGCGTTCTTAATTCGATGGGTATTTGCCACATAGGTTTGTTACGGTATTTTGTTTTACCGTAATAGTGAAAGCCACGGTGCACAGCCGCAATTTTATTTATACCGCTGTTGTAAACTCTTTCAATTCCTCCGATCCATAATTGCAGATCGGCGTGAATAGGATTTTTTACCATCACCGGAATATCAACTCCTTTTAAAACATCTGCAATTTCCTGAATGCTGAATGGATTAACTGTTGTTCGCGCACCAATCCATAAAACATCAATGCCGTATTTTAAAGCCAATTCGGTGTGATGGGCATTGGCAACTTCAACCGTAGTTTTTAAACCGAATTGTTTTTTTACTTCCTGTAACCATTTTAAGGCTTCTTCGCCTTTGCCTTCAAATGCGTTAGGTCTTGTGCGGGGTTTCCACACGCCGGCTCGGAACAAAGCGATCTTATTTAATTCGCGTAATTGTTTGGCGGTGGTGAGTACTTGCTCTAAACTCTCTGCACCACAAGGGCCGGCAATAACCAAGGGTTGTGAAGGGGAGGGGAGCCAGGTATTTAATGGGGCGAATTGCATATTTTTGAAATCGGGATCTCCTCTTTGTAGTTCTTTTGTTTTATTGCCACGAAGTCACCAAAACACTAAGATTCACAAAGCTGTTACAATAATTTCTTTGTGTAACTTGGTGTTCTTGTGCCTTTGTGGCATTCACAAAGGAAGACCTTTCAAACGGAAAATTACCCTTTTTACGGTATTTAAAAAAGCTAAAAAAGCCTTTACTTTTGAGACATGATCCTGGAACCTGCCAAAAAAGTACTATTCTTTGAAAATAACTGTCCGTTGGCGGTTTTTGCCGATTGCTGTAAAAAGAAAAAGGATTGTTGCAAAAAACACAAAGAAGGCGACCGCTGCAAAAAGTGTCCGGGCAGGAAGTAGGATCAATGTTCCAACGGCTCGCGGCTTGTGTGACGAACCCTTAGTATTTCTATGAAATTTTGACTTATCTTATAAGTGATGCGATAGCTAAATATAATGTAGGCTCGATAAGCACCCGAATTGTTTAATTTTAATTCATCAGCTTTATAAATTTCTTCACCTGCTGAAAGAATTTTTGTAGATGATAGTATTTTGTTTTTTACTTGCTTTGCAGCTTTTTCAGAATCTTTTTTAATGTATTTGTAAATTTCTTTCAATTGCTCTTTTGCAACATCTGACCAAATAACAACTCGGTTTTTGTGCCTTACCATTTTTCAGATTCTTTTTCTACGTTTTCCTGAGTTGTGAAATTTCCTTTTTTGATCTGTTTTTCTGATTCCAAAATTTCTTTATTGTATTGTTTAATACTTATGCGCTGGTCAGATGAATCAACATGCAAAATATTTTTCACCATTTCCAGTAACAATTCTTGTTGCTTGCTTGTTAATAAAGGTAAGTAACTATCCAATTGTTTTTTTAGGGCTGTTTTTGTCATAAGGCTTGTTTTGGTATTCATACCAAATATAATTATAATTTAGCCCAATCTACTTGTTCTTTTTCATCAAAACTTCTTCAAAAAATAGTTCCGTAGTTATTACTACGCAAAGATTTTTGTTCATCGTCTTGATAAAAAATAACTTCGCATTTTCGGACTAAATCATAAATACATTTGGTATACCAAAGATACTTAATTTAAATAAAATTCAATTCGAAAAATGGGACCAAACAATTAAATTTTTTCGGCAGATAAAACCCTTATGGGTTCAAAGATTTTTATCCAATTCTTTTTTCAAATCATTCACGCCTTTAACCGCAGTTTGTTTAATGTGCTTTAAATTGCGAATGTAATCCAGATTAAATTCGCCCGGATCAACAAGCCATTTGGGTGTAACATGATGAACAAAATTTAAAAGTCCGGCTGCGGGGTAAACATTTAAAGAAGTACCGATCACAACAAATAATTCGGACTGTTCGGTAATTACATGGGCTGTTTCCATTGCGGGAACTAATTCACCAAACCAAACAATGTGAGGACGCAGTTGCGAACCTTTTGCACATTTGTCTCCTTTTTTAATGTCAGCCGTTTTTAGATCGTAAATTAATCTTTCATCAACAGTGCTTCTCGATTTCATTATTTCGCCGTGCAAATGCAATACTTTTTTACTGCCGGCGCGTTCATGCAGATCGTCAATATTTTGAGTGATCACGTGAACATCAAATGTTTTTTGAAGATCGGCAATAAATTTATGCGCGTTGTTGGGCTGAGCCTCCATCACTTGTTTACGGCGTTCGTTATAAAAC
>JANYBY010000019.1 GCA_025360565.1 Bacteroidota bacterium | reverse complement strand
GCTCCATGTAATGGTTGCCGATGGTGAAGCAGAACCCGCTGTTGTTACCGAAGCGGCAGATAAAGTGCTGGTACAGCCCGGCTGTGTAGCCGATGCCAATAAAATTGGAGCAGGTGTAATACTCACGGTAATTACTTTAGTAATAGGAGCACAGCCACCCGGAGGCGACATGGTTAACATTAACGTGCCGCTTTGAATAGTTGTTAAAGCAGTGTTTGTAACATTAGGTACAGTTAAATTTGCCGGAATACTAATTGCAGCTGAGGTCCAGGTATATGGCCCTAGTCCCGGAGGAGCAGTAATAGTAGCACCTGCGGCACCGCAAGTTGGTAAAGTAATACTTGGTGTACCCGCCGGGAAACCTTGTCCATTTCCGCCTACAACCATTGGTTGGCATAAGGCATCAATATATACATAACCTGTATGTCCGCTTTGGCTGCAATCTATCGCGTAAATGTCTAATTTAACTTCACTACCAATATATGGACTTAGATCAATTGAGGCAGGAACCCAATTTGGGTTATAGGCTACGGGTGAACCACCTTGGGTACCACCGGCAACAAAGCCCGGAGCAGCAACAGTACAAGCATTACCCGCTGCAATAGATACTTGCGGACAAGCTAATAATGTAGAGGCTTGAGTTACTGTATTAGTTATAGTTACTTTAATTTGTACACCTGGTTGGTTACAACAAACGTGGCCGGGATTTGCAAGAACTGCTCTGTAAGCATATCTGAACACCGCGTTTGAAGGTTGAATAGTATAAGTTTTTGTGGCCTTAACCATTTTAGCACCCGCGTTTCCATCGTTTAAACGAATGAAACAATTACCTGCAGGTTGGGCAATTGAAGTAGCATCAAAATAAGAAGATACAACGTTAGTTGGGAAAAGCATAAGTGGATCGGTAAAAGGGGCGTTATAAACGGTGTATAAGTTAGTCGCGTTTAAAACAACCGGGTTGCAATAAGTGGCTCCCGAGCTTTCGCCTAAAATTACCCACCCGCCAACAACACCACCTATTTGAGCACCCGGATTGGCTTGGGCGTTTTCAAAATCTTCGTTTGAACAGGCACCGCTGCTTGGTAAAAGAGCAGATTTGTTGCCCGAAGTATTTGGTGTATAAACATAACGGGCAGGGTATGTTAACGCTGAAGATGCATTTAACTGCATAACTCTTGGCGCTTGTATATTATACCTTTCGTTTATGAATTTGCGTTTTTCTGTGTACATAAAGTACCTGTACTCTTGTCCGAAACACGCGTTGTTTGCCGCTGCTATTGATGCAGACTGCTCGTCAAACCCTGATAACGAATCGGGCGAAAACGTGTACATGGCTGTAATTCTTGCCTGCGAATATTGCGCAAACGATTTATTTACACTTATTGTAAATAAAGCCAGTAACACAGCGATTAATTTTTTGGATGGTTTCATTTTTTACTTTTTTAATGGATGATATGTTGAATTATTAATTTCCGATGGAGTAAGAACAACTACCGTGCCAGAAATTAAAATTTGTTAAAATCGAAACCTGAAAAATAGCCGAAAACATCAATTTTGAGAGTTAATTGAAATTTTAATATTCGTAACTAACTGAATAAGTGATATTTATTATTTACAAAAAAAATAATTACTTTTTTTTCGGTTAGAAATGTTAAAAGTGGATGAACCGATAAATTTTCCCTCTTCAAAATTTTAGAAGTCCATTTATGGTTTAATACTATCTTTGAATTTATGCAATTATTACAAAATAAAGTCGCTTTAATTACAGGAGCTACACGCGGAATTGGCAGAGGAATTGCCTTAAGTTTTGCGCAAAACGGCGCAAACATTGCGTTTACTTATGTAAGTTCCGAAGAAAAAGCGCATGCACTTGAAGCGGAATTAAAAAATTTAGGTGTTAAAGCCAAAGGATATAAAAGTGATGCCGGAAATTTTAAAGCGGCAGATGAATTGGTAAATGCGGTGGTTGAAGAATTCGGCACCATTGATGTGCTGGTAAATAACGCCGGTGTTACACGCGATACATTATTGATGCGCATGAGCGAACAGCAATGGGATGAAGTAATGAACGCGAATTTAAAATCGGTTTTTAATTTAACAAAAGCTATTCAGCGCCCAATGTTAAAAGCAAAAAAAGGTTCTATCATTAATATGAGTTCCGTTGTTGGTGTAAAAGGCAACGCGGGGCAAAGTAATTATGCCGCATCAAAAGCCGGTATAATTGGGTTTACAAAATCGGTTGCTTTAGAACTTGGTTCACGCAACATTCGCTGTAACGCCATAGCACCCGGTTTTATTGAAACAGAAATGACGGCGGCGTTGGATGAAAAAAAAGTACAGCAGTGGCGCGATTCAATTCCATTAAAACGCGGCGGTACTTCTGAAGATGTGGCTAACCTTACACTTTTTTTAGCAAGCGATATGAGCGCCTATATTACAGGGCAATGCATTAATGTTTGCGGAGGCATGCTTACTTGATCTTTATTTAAGTAAACGTGGATATTTCAAAACTCATATTCAACAGCCCCTGGTATTTTATTTTAATTTGTTTGTTTTGCGATTTTTTAGCGGCGGCTGTTCTTTATTATAAGAATAAAAAAAACAACGATACTCCTAAAGCCATTCTTTACAGTATGTTCTTTTTGAGATTTACAGGCATCGGTTTTATTTTATTACTGCTCTTAAATATTTTTTTAAAACAGGTTACCAACGAAACGCAAAATCCCATTATTTTAATGGCCATTGATAATTCAAGGTCAATGACCGCTAATGCCGACAGCGGTTTTGTAAAAAAGGAATTCCTTGATCAATTTAACGCATTTAAAAAAGAAGTTGGCAAAAACTTTACGGTTAAAACTGTTTTGTTTGGCGGTAAAAGCAAGTCTGAGGAAATAAATCCAAATTTCAGCGAAAAAGAAACCGACATCAATAACTTGTTTTCCGATCTTGAAAATAACTATTCAAACCAAAATGTTGGCGCGCTTGTTTTGGTGAGCGATGGTATTTATAATAAGGGTGCAAACCCGGTTTACAATTCCGAAAAGCTGGGTTACCCTGTGTATTCGGTTGCCATGGGCGATACAAATGAGGTGAAGGATGTGGTGCTGCAAAAAATAAATCATAATCAGTTTGCTTATTTAGGAAATATTTTTCCCTTTGAGGTAATTATCACTTCCAAAAAATATTCAGGCAAAGAGGTAACCGTTAGTATTATGCACAACGGAATTAAAAAAGGGGAACAAAAGATAAAAATAACTTCCGACAATTTTCTGGCATCTAGTAATTTTACACTAAGTGCTGATGTGGGCGGTATTCAAAAATACACTATTAACGTAAGTGGTTTAGAAGGAGAAAAAAACACCGGAAACAATTCCCAGTCTTTTTTAATTGATGTGATCGACAGTCGTTACAAGGTTCTGTTTTTGGCCAATGCCCCTCATCCGGATGTATCGGCTATCAGAGATGTTATTGCCAATAACCCCGCATACGAAATTGAATTTTCGTTGGCGGCCGATTTTAAAAAAACATTAAAACCATACAGCCTTGTAATTATTCACGGCTACTCAAACGGTCAGTCACTAGTTTTAGCAGAGTGTAAAACGGGTAATATTCCATTTTGGATCATTGATCCTGTTTCCACCGACAATTTAAACGGGATAAGGATAGGAGGTTCTATCAATAAACAAAATGACGCGGAACCTTATTTAAATAATTCTTTCGGATTGTTCAACATCAGCGACGATCTAAAAAAATTTATAAAAGATCTGCCGGCCATAAAAACATTTTTCGGAACTTATTCTGTAGGCAATGGCGTTAACGTTTTGATCAATCAAAAAATAGGCGTTATTGAAACCGAAAACCCGATCTTGATCTTTAGTGAATTGAACGGCTTAAAAAGTTCTGTTTTCATCGGAGATGGATTGTGGCGCTGGAAAATGCGCGATTTTGCGGAACATAACAATGTTAATTTATTCACTGAGTTAATAGGTAAATCCATTCAATACCTTTCTATAAAAGGCGATAAAAGTTTTTTCAGGGTTACTTCTCCAAAGGTGATCAACGATAATGAGGCGGTTGAATTAAGCGCCGAGGTTTACAACAAATCTTACGAATTAATTACGGTACCCGATGTTTCGTTAACGCTTACCAATTCAGATAAAAAACAATTCAATTCTATTTTCAGTAAGGCAGAAGGAATGTATAAATTAAATTTAGGGTATTTAACGCAGGGCGAATACAAATATGAAGCGAAAGTGAAAATTAACGGAGAAATGCTTTCAAAGCAGGGAACCATTATGGTAAAGGAGATTGTGTCGGAAAAGATCAACACGGTAGCAAATCATCAGCTCTTGTATCAATTATCAAACAAAACGGGCGGTAAATTATTTTATGCAGATCAATTAAATCAACTCCGGGAAACAATTTTAAAAAATCAATTAATTAAACCAATTACTTACTCAACTAATCAAACAAAATTAATTATCGAATTAAAGTGGCTTTTCTATATTATCCTGTTTTTACTTTCGGCCGAGTGGTATTTCAGGAAACAATATCTCAGCATTTAACAAACAATAACGTGATGAAAAAAGCAGCTGACAAAAATCATATTCTAAAAATTTTAGTAATTTTTTTTTTGAGTTCCTGTTCATTAAAGCAAATAAAGGACGAATCTCCGGCAGTAAATAAAATAGATCAACATCAAAAATACCGGATCAATCTGCCCGAAAATCATTCTGACGGTTATATTTGGCAATTGAACGATAGTTATGATAGAACCATCATTGATAATATTAACACGGTTTGGCATGGTAATAGTAACGGGGTAGATTTTAATTTTAACACCTTGGCCGCCGGACAAACAACTTTAACTTTTGTTTTAAGAAAATACAACGATACAGGGGAAATTAAACATTTTATTGTTCAAATAAACAAATAAAAGGGCTTTTTTTTTTGAATTTATTGAGCTATCTTTAACAGCCTTAAAAAGCTTAAATCAAAATAAAATGAACACTCGGCCAATACTCAAATTCAGTCCAGGAAACCGCCAATTTTATTCCGAATTAAAAAAGCGGGTTGATAATTATTTTAAGGAAAACAACCTCAGTAAGAACGGAAATTTTAATATGTATATTAAAACTGTTTTTATGATCGCGTGTTATGTTGTTCCGTTCACACTTATAGTTACGCATACATTCGAGAGCAGATTATCTTGGTGGTTACTAAGCGCTGTTATGGGAATGGCAATGGCCGGAATTGGTTTATGTGTAATGCATGATGCCAACCACGGCAGTTACAGTAAAAACACAACAGTAAACCGTGCCTTAGGTTTTAGTTTGAATTTATTGGGCGGTCATGCCTTGAACTGGAAATTACAACACAATGTATTGCATCACACTTATACGAATGTACATTTGCACGATGAGGATATTGCCCCACCGGGATTTTTGCGATTTGAGCCACACTCTAAACTAAAAAAAATACATAGATTGCAATTTTTATACGCGTGGTTTTTTTACGGTATTATGAGTTTAATGTGGAGCACCACAAAAGATTTTAAGCAGATCATACGTTACAATAAAATGAATCTTTTAAAAGGAGCCAACACCACTTTTGCAAAAGAACTTACAATTATTATTCTTTCTAAAGTTATTTATTTCGGATACATGATATTACCCTACTTGCTGATAAAAGAAATGACTTTTTTAAACTGGTTAACCGGATTTGTTACCATACATTATATTGCCAGTTTTATATTGGCGCTTATATTTCAACCGGCTCATGTTGTAACGGAAACAGAATTTCCGATGCCTACAGATGAAGGTAATCTTGAGAATGACTGGGCTGTTCATCAGGTTAAAACAACCATGAATTTTGGCAATGCAGATAAAGTATTTTCTTGGATCGTTGGCGGATTGAATTTTCAGGTGGAACATCATTTGTTTCCAACTATTTGCCACGTACATTATCCACAAATTTCCGAAATAGTTAAAAAAACCGCCGAAGAATTTAACTTGCCTTACAATTCAAAAAAATCCTTTGCCGGCGCTTTATGGTCGCATGAGATCTTGCTATGGAAATTGGGTCGCCCCACGGTGCAGCCGATCAGAGCCAGCTAATAGCTTGCTCTCTTTATTTACTTCCTTATTTAAAACGTATTTTAATCATTACATTTGTGTATGCTCAGTGCCGAAATTATTTTATTTAATTCAGTCCAAAAAGGATTACTTAAACTGTACAATATAAATTCACAATCTATTTTTTTTCAAAAAACACGAAAAGAATTTGAGGGTGATTTTACTTTTGTTTCTTTTCCATTTATTAAAGAAGCAAAAAGATCTCCCGAACAAATGGGAAAAGAATTGGGTGAGTTTTTATTGACCAACGATAATCAAATTGTGGCCTTTAATGTTGTAAAAGGTTTTTTAAATATTACACTCTGCGGATCATGGTGGTTAAATTATTTTAACTCGGTAAAAAATTCGGCCTCGATCGGATTTAAATCTCCCGGAAGTTTGAATAAGACTATTATGGTTGAGTACTCTTCGCCCAATACCAATAAGCCTTTGCATTTAGGGCATGTACGGAATAATTTACTTGGATTTTCTATCGCAAAAATTTTGGAAGCCTGCGGCAATAATATTATCAAAGCAAATTTAGTTAACGATAGGGGAATTCATATTTGTAAAAGTATGCTTGCCTGGAAAAAATGGGGCAATGAAGAAACTCCTGAAACATCGGGAATGAAAGGCGACCATTTAGTTGGAAAATATTATGTAGAGTTTGATAAAGCGTATAAAAAACAAATTGAGGAATTAATTACGCAAGGAAAAACAAAAGAAGAAGCCGAAAAACAAGCGCCTTTAATTGGCGAGTGTCAGCAGATGCTTTTAAAATGGGAAGCCGGTGATAAAGATGTTGTAAGCCTTTGGAAAGCCATGAATGGATGGGTGTACGACGGTTTTGCGAAAACTTATGCGTTGCTCGGTGTGGAGTTTGACAAAATGTATTTTGAAAGTAATACCTATTTGTTAGGGAAAGAAATTATACAAGAAGGTTTGGGTAAAAATGTATTTTATAAAAAACCAAACGGGAGCGTAGCAATTGATCTGAGTAACGATGGATTGGATGAAAAGATAGTTTTACGAAGCGATGGTACTAGCGTTTACATAACGCAAGATATTGGTACCGCAATTGATCGTTTCAAAGAATTTCCGCAGTTAAACCAATTGATTTACACTGTGGGCAATGAGCAGGATTATCATTTTAAAGTACTTTTTAAAACACTCGAAAAATTAGGTTACGATTGGGCAAAAGAATGTTATCATTTAAGTTATGGTATGGTTGAATTGCCTGATGGAAAAATGAAAAGCAGGGAGGGCACTGTTGTAGATGCGGATGAGCTTATTGCAGAAATGTATAAAACTGCCGAAACAACTACCAGAGAATTGGGTAAAGCGGATGATTTTTCGGATGAAGAATTAAATGAATTATTTACAACAATTGGAATGGGCGCTTTAAAATATTTTATTTTAAAAGTGGATCCTAAAAAGAAAATGTTGTTCAACCCTAAAGAAAGCATTGATTTTAACGGACACACTGGGCCATTTGTACAATATACCTACGCGCGTATTAAATCGGTTCTGCGAAAAGCGGATGTTAAATACGATGCCGAACAAAACGTGGAAATGAATGCGTTGGAAAAGGAATTGGTAAGAAGTGTTTATGATTTTGAAGCGGTGATAGAAGAAAGCGCCAAAATTTACAATCCATCCATTGTGGCAAATTACGCTTACGAATTAACCAAAACCTACAATCGTTTTTATCATGAGTTCTCTATTTTAAAAGAAGAAAACCAAAACATAAAAATATTCAGGATCCAATTGTCAAAGTTATGTGCTCAAACACTTGCAAATGCTATGGGTTTATTGGGAATTAAACTTCCCGAGAAAATGTAAAAAGAATAGCCGCAGATTTCGCAGATTTCACGGATTGATAAGTGGATCTGCGTAATTTATAAAATCCGTTGCAAATTAAATAAAACATGAAATTTTTTTCCGATTTTTTTCAAGGTATTGGCAATAGCTTTAAGGCGTTTGGTGTACTTTTTGAAAAGAACTTATGGCCCTACATGTTCCTAACTCTGCTTGTGTGGGCTCTGTTATGGGTAGCGAGTATTTACGGTTTATTTGTATTGGCGGGGGGCGTTTCTGACTGGTTAAACGAAAAAGTAAATTTTACATCCATTCCCGAAAGCGGCCATTGGCTCTCGTTTGCAAAACCTTATTTAACGGGCGCCTTCAGCTTTTTAATAAAATTGCTTTTTAAAATCGTGTTCTGGTTCGTAAGCGGTACGTTTATAAAATACGTGTTATTAATAATACTTTCGCCCGTATTTGCATTGCTTTCCGAAAAAACGGAAGAAAAATTAACCGGTAAAAGTTTTCCTTTTTCGGCAAAACAACTGGTGAAAGATATTATCAGAGGCATTGCCATTAGCTTACGGAACATGTTATTGGAGTATTTTTTTATTTTTAGTTGTTTTATCGTGTGCCTATTTTTTCCGCCGTTGTTTTTTGTTACAACACCTTTTCTTTTATTTTTAGGTTGGTATTTTGTGGGTTTTGCTTTAATAGATTATAATTGCGAGCGCCATAAATTCGGGGTGTCGCAAAGTATTCAGCTGATCAGAAAAAATAAAGGTTATGCCTGTGGTATTGGGTTTACCTACAGTTTTTTCTTGGCTTTGCCTTTTTTACCCGGACAGGTTTTGGGAATGATGTTTGGCCCCGCGGTATCGGTAACCGGGGCTACTATAAGTTTTTTGGAAATAAATAATCAGAAAAAGGAACTGTGAGCTTTATAAAGGATTGAAATCTCACATTTTGTATCACACATTTTGTGTGATTATTTACTGTTGCAGCCAGCGCATTAAAAATTTGTCGTATACTTCATAATAAGGTTTGGCTACACCAGCATGGTAATAGATCATTTCTTTTTCCAAAAGCGCATTTATTCCCCTTGTAACCATTGAGGAGGTGCCGAGCCCGTATTTACCAATAAACTGTTTTGAATGGGCTTTGTACAATTTATCTTCTTTAGCAATAGCTTCTAATAAATGCCACTGCCCCGCTGTAAGTAAATTACGGTATTGGTAAAAAGTGCCTTCGTTTTGTTTTAGGAGTTCAATGGCCATATTTTGAGCATCAATTTGCTCAATTCGTTTTAAATTAGCCGAGAATAAAAAATTACAAAAATATTGCGTGTAAAAAGTGTGGCGTGTGGTCCACTCTAAAATAAAGGTTATGGCATTGGGACTAACTTTTCGTTTATGTTGGGCAAACATATTGGCTATAAAAGCTGTATATTCTTTTGTTCCTATAAAATCAATGTGCATATTGGTACAGCTTGCAAAAAAGGGCCGTTTTGCGCTGTTAAATATTTCATGCATCATTTTTTGATCACTTCCGCAAAAAATAAAATGAGTGTTTTTAAGTAATTGTATGTGTGTACGTAATACGGCTTCTGTGTTTTTTTCGGGATATTCTAAAATTTGTTGAAATTCATCAATGGCAAATACAACTTTAATGTGTTGTTGGTCAACAAAAGTAAATAGCTGTTGTATTGTTTTTTCGTATTGTCTCGCTTCACCAAGCTCAAAGCTTAATTCGGGATCTCCGGATAACGAATCGTAACTTACTAAGGGACGAAGCAGTTTTATAAAGCCGATCAGTTTTTTTCCAATACTCTTGTTCTCCGGAAAACGCGTGTAAATTGCGGTTGCTAACTGATTGGTAAATTCTTTTAGATTTTTGGTGCCTAAAATATCTATATAAATACAAGCTATTGCGCTGTTATTTTTGAAGCTATTGAACACATGCTGTATAAGACCTGTTTTACCTAATCGGCGAATGGCAAACAGACTTGTGTTCTTATTGTTTTTAATATGGTTTTTAAGTAAAGCAGTTTCGTTTTTTCGATCACAAAAATACAAAGCGCTTTTATAACCTGTAACTAAAAAAGGATTGAACTCATTTTCCATCCCACAAATATACGGTAAATTTTAAATCTCACAAATTGTATCACACATTTTGCGTGATTTTAGAGAGGGAACAAAAGCGAGGTATAGTAATCAAATACCAAGCCAACTCTTAGCGCTTGAGCCTAAGATCTTTTCCTTTTCTATATCACTGATAGGCGCGGTTCTAACTAATTCTCCAGGCACGGCTTCCCCCAAGGGAAAAGGATAATCGCTGCCTTGCATTACTTTATCGGCACCCATCAGATCAATAACATATTGTAACATTTTGTGGTCGCACACATGGCTGTCCACCCAAAATTTTCCTAAATAATTTTTCGGATTAACAGGGTTATCAATGGCAACAAGGTCAGGACGGCATTCCCAACCATGTTCAATACGGCTGATGGTGGGTAAAAAAGAACCGCCGCCATGAGCAAAACATACTTTTAAATTTTTATATTTTTCTAAAACGCCGCCAAAAATAAAACTGCAAATGGCTCTGCTTATTTCAGCGGGCATGCCAACAAGCCAGGGCAGCCAATATTTTGTCATCTGTTCCTGCCCCATCATTTGCCAAGGATGCACTAATATAGCCGCGTTTAATTTTTCGCAAGCAGCAAAAAATTCGTCAAATTGTTTTTCGCTTAAATTAAGATCGTTTATGTTGCTGCCAATTTGCACGCCTTTAAATCCGTTTTGCATACAGCGTTCCAATTCTTTAATGGCCAATTGTGTATCCTGCATCGGCACGGTGGCAAGTCCTATAAATTTATTTTTATGGTTGTTAACAGTTGTGGCTATATCATCGTTTAAAAACTTGCTTACTTCCAAACAGTCTTTTGCTTGTGCCCAATAGCTGAACATAACGGGAATGGTACAGATTACCTGCATATCGGCTTTGTGCTGTTCCATTTCTTTTAAGCGTATTTCTGCATCCCAGCAGTTAGCAACTATTTGCCTGAAACGTTTGTTGCCCTGCATCATCCATGCTTTTCCGGGTTCATGATGATCTAACTGAATAAATTCTCCATACCCGAATTTTTTAGAATAATCAGGAATATTTTTTGGAATGATGTGAGTATGGGTGTCGATGGTGAACATAACTGGATTTCTACTAATTACGAATCGAATTGTTTTCTACGAAATACGAATCGGTACGAATATACGAATCGGAATGCCTATACACAATTAGTAAATACAGTGATTTGTACATTCGTATAAATTCGTAATTCGTTGAGGGGTTATTTCTTCTGCGCGTAAATGATCACGTCTTTTCTGGTACCCCAATGGTATCCCAAATGAAAAGGTAATTTACCAACCTTTAAACTATCTCTGTGAAAGGCCTCCTGTAAAGGTTTTTGAAGGCTTAAATACGGAAAATCGCTCACCGGTTGTGAATACTCTCCGTATAATTTAATGTTGAATTTTTTTCCTTCTTCAAAATATTTAAATGGAATACCGGTATCATCCTGAATTACTGCGATCGAATTTTTTAAGATCATGGCCTTCATATTACTCATAAAATTCGCGTGCAATAAATAACTAGCGCTTTTTATATAGGTAATGCAATTTGATGTTTGTGTATTTAAATATTTATAAAAAACTGTTGTGTCGTTAAAATTTTTATTCGCCACATCGTATTTAAAATAATAAACCGATTTTTGTTTTCCATCCTGTAAAAAATCAATTCTTACCCCAAATGGCGTATGGTCTTTTTCTTTGTGATCATAATCTACTTCCTCTATTTTACTTTGGCCGTAACGCATTAAGTATTTTATGTTCAAAATTTCGTTACCCGATTTTTTAATGAAGAACGCGAGAACCGGAAGTAAGCCGTTTACTTTTTGCGATTGAAAATCCTGCAGCATTTTACGGGTAATAAAATAACTTTTGTCAAAAATATCTCCTAACGATTTTTTAAAATCATCCGAATAATCTTTTGCATCGCCCGGTTTAAACTTTTTAAGATCAGGTAATTTTCCAACAGGCTCTAATCCTAACATCACGTATTTATCGGCATCCGGAAAAAATGCGTGCGCGGTTAAATAATCTGGGCCACTAAAAGGATAAAATACCATTTTTGAATTGCCGTTTGGTTTTTCAAATTCTTTTCTTCCCCACTTTTGCATAGATCCGAGCCTCCTTCTTTCAAGCCTTCTCCAACTGCTGTCAATAAATTTTGCGTGATTAGACCAGGCTATGGTATCAAACATATAATTAAGTTCATTGGCTTTTCCTCTTTCGCCGCATAAAATGGCGGTAATATTATTAAAAATATTATTTGTGTTTTGAGCAACGGCTGTTGCAGTAGTTGCAACTTTGCTTGAATCTGGCGGTGGAACTAATTTGGAAATGGCTGTATCAATTGCTGTATTTTTATTTGAAGTTGTTATTTTACTTTCCGAATTGGAATTGCAGGATAATAACAGGCAAACTAAAAAAATGAATGAATGGCTCGATTTGATCATGGGGCACAAAAGTATGGATTTTACCCATAAAAAAGAAGGAATTGCCTATATAAATGGGCGCTTTTTTACGAATTATTTGGCAAAATTAGCGAACCAGGTCTGAAAGAGTCCGCCAACAAGAGGCATAGGTTTTTCTTCGGCATTAACAGCTGCAACAAGACCCAAGATCCAAAGCGTAAGCAAGCCAAGGCTGATACATAAGCCGATACCCCACCCAATAAAAGGAATGAACATTAAGGGAATGCGGATAATGGTTGTGGCAATTGCCAATATCATGATGCCCAAACCTTGCCTTAAATGATATGCTCCCAAAGAAGTTTTGTTACTACCGTGCATCACAAGCGCAACTATCCATCCAATAATAGTGATATAACTTAAAATAGCAATGGTTTTGCCGTTATCGGGTGTAGCGGCGGGTTGCGCGTTGTTAGTGTTTTCCATGGTTAAAGAGTATCTTTTATTTGGATCAGTTTTTCTTTTACCTGCTTAAGTTTTGCTATAACCAATGCAGTATTATTGGGATTAATGGTTTCGGTACCGCCATTTTTAAGCTGCTCGCGGGCACCCTGAATAGTAAAGCCTTTTTGTTTTACCAACTCAACAATTTTAGCAATACTGTCAATGTCTTTTTGAGTAAAAAGCCGGTTGCCTTTTTTGTTTTTGCTGGGTTTTAAAAACTCAAATTCTTTTTCCCAAAAGCGAAGTGTGCTCGCGTTTAGTTCAAACATTTCAGATACTTCACTGATAGAGTAAAATAATTTTTCGGTTTGTTCCTTTTCTGTTTCAGCCATTTTTTTATTAAATTTTAATACCAATATACATGGTATCGCATCAGAATAAAATTAAGGTTAATTAACTCAAAATCAAGTATTAGTTTTCAACAGAAAACAGTAGGTTGTTAATACTGCCGCTTCGCTTGATTTAACAGCGAAATTACATATATAACCAATAACCCCGAATGCCTTTATTGCCAAACTGTAATGCAGGGGCAGGAAACTTGATCATATTAAAGGCCGAAAATACAGACTTCAAAAATTTCGATTTGGTTTTTATACGCGTCAGATCAACATCCACACTAAAATAAAATCGTCTTTCTCGTTCAAAATTTAAAACATTTCCATTAGCATCCTGCACTGCAAAAGTGTTGTAACGCGCATTCAGCATACCGTAAGCGCTGTAACCAAAAGCAAAGTTTAACCACTTGGGAAACTTGTTACTCTTTTTTATAAATGAACTTGGATTAAAGCTGAGCCAATACGTTTGGCCGTTATAATCTTTTAAAATTTGCGTGTAAAAATTTTTGCCCAACAGATCGGGGTTGTATTGCGCCAGTCCGCTTTGCGAATAAGAATATTTTACCAAAATGCGCTGTTCTTTCCAAAATGCTTGTTGCGAAATAACTAAACCCGCGCCTAAAATATTTGCCGTTTCGTCTCCCAACGAAAAACCCCAGCCGTTGCTGAATCCGTCAAAACACTCAACCGCCGTCATATAATACAAACCAATGGCGCCACCAATAAATAATTTTTGTTTTTTATTAAAGCGGGCTTTATCAAACGCGCCCATCATTAAACGACCCATTTGGTAGGTGGTAAAAAAATGCCCCATTTTATCCATTTGCATCCACTCGGCGTTATCATCAAAAAAATGAAATTTGCCGGTGTTGTAGTTCGAGTACCAGGCCTGATTTAAATATACCAACGAACCCGCGGTTAAAGCGCAGGAAGAACTCAGTAAAATAATTTTTGTGAGTTTTATTTTTTTGGGACTGACCGAATCGTTCTGGCAAAAGCTTTTAGTGCTCAATAAAATGAGTGAAAGAAATACAATAACTGAACGCTTGAGCATTAAACAAAGATAAGCCTAATTTTATGAAATAAATTTCGGTCTAAAAATCGTTATAATCGATCAGATCCTGCACCGAACTCAGGTTCACATCCTTTTTGGTTTTTTTAGGGGCGTTCGGTATTTGTGTGTTCCCGTTAGAGATATTATTGTCGCCATCGCCAACAGTATTATTCAGATCAATGGCATCGTAAATATTCCGATTGAAAAAGTACGATTTTGTTTTTCCGAATTTAAGTACCAAGCCAAAATTTAAATAACCTGTTGTTGGCATTCCGTGGTCATAAAAATAAGTGGAGTAGGGAAGGCGGGGTTTATCCTTATTCGCTTTTTCGGAATAGAACGTGATATTATTTTTTGTACTTAAACCAAGAGCTACATAAAAATTAAACCAGTTATTCAATCTTACATCTGCCCTAAAGCCTGTGTTAATTTCGTAACGCGTAAAATTAAAAGTAGAAGCGTTGCCCAAATAATAAAGCGAATCACGGTTCGAAAAATTGAACATGCCGCCCTGTGGTTTTGTGTAAACGCTAAAAACTAACTTTTGATTTACCGGAATATTTAAGCTCATGCATCGCGGAATTTGTAAACTAAAATTAACCTTATCCAACCGCCCAAAACGTACACCAAAAAATGGTAAATAAAGTCGATTGCCCCACAAAAAAGATTTTGTTATACCAACGCGCCAGTTAAAATGATCGTTGGGATTGTAACTGTAAACAATGGTACTTGCCATGCGGTAATACCCTTTTGATTTATCATTTCCATCCTTGGGCACATCCCGTGTAACAAACGGCGAGGCATCAATGAACCAAACAGATTTTTTTCCTGAATTGATAATAACCCGCAAACCAATACCCGCCTTATATAAACTATGTTGCTCAATTCCGCCAAAAACAGGCTGCAGGCTCATGTAATTGGCGGTTAAAAGAATATGCGTGTTTTTTGTTACACCGCTGTCTCCGGTTGATCTTTCAAAAGTGGCCAGAGGTGTGTTAACCGAAAGAACAAATTGTTTAACGCCATAAGTTTTTAAACGTTTGCTCAAAAAATCGGCAGTGGTATCGTTCATCGATTGATCGAGCTTAATGTTTTGAGAAGGTTTGCTGTACCCGTCAATTAAAATTACGGTTTTAAAATAATGTTTGGGTAATTTTAGTTTAAGGCTATCAAAAGACTTTTGTGCCTCAGTTTTGGTGAGAAATAAAAAAATAGCGCTGAGGAATGTCAGCACCGTAACTATGTGATTTCTCGCTTTCAATTAATCGCTCTTATCTTTTATGCTATTAATGATCTCACGCTTAAATTCTTCTTCGGCAATACGCAATTTAATAAACTTTTTGGCGCCAATAATCGTTTTTATTTTTTCGCTGTACAGTTTGTGAATGTCCACTTCGGCCTGTTTGGATTTTATATCCAGTTGATAAAGTTCTTCGGCTTCTTTATCCGAAATTGTTTCGGATGATTTTTTATAACTCTGCCTTAAATTCTTTTTTATGGCTTTTACCTTATCGTTATACTCGTTGTAAATAGGCCAGAATTTTTCCGATTCGCTGTTAGTTAATTCTACTTTTTTGGTAATAAATGTAACGCGCAAGGCTTCTATCTTATCTTTATCATTTTGCGCATGGTTGGCAAAAGGCAGACAAAACAGCCAAATAAAAATTAATATTTTAAAAGCTTTGTACATTATATTTCATCCAGCAGATCGTCGGTGTTTACATTTTTTAAACTGGTGTCCAAGTTCTTTCTACCCGTTTTGTTCTCGTTCTTTTTAGCGTCTTTTTTTTCGAGTTTTTCTTCCAATTTTTTCGTGTTCACCAGTTCGTATAATTCATCGTTATCCAAACCTTCCAGGTTTTTCGATTTCACCAGATCGTTTTTATCCAAACAAGCCAACGAGCCGCAATCTTTTACCCCAACAGGTTTAAAAAAGTTGTTGTATAACCACAGGCCCAGCACAATGGTTAATACCGCGGCTGCGGCCGAGAACCAAATCTTAGGCGTAAATAGTTTAATTACTTTTGCTTCAGTGGTTAATGCCGAAATTATTTTTTGTTCTGAGTCTGTAAAATAATTTTCCTTAACCGTAAACGCGTTTTGTTTTGGAATAGAATTTAAAACACTGAAAGAGGCCAGCTCATTTTCTTCCAACACCAACACTTTTTCTAATTCATTAGCTTCAGCATCTTCAAAATAATTTAAAGGAACTGTAAAACCCGCATCTTTTTTACAAGCTAATAAATTGGGATAAGATATTAATTCAAGAGCTGTTTCAACTGTTTCAAAATAATTTAGCGGAACAATAAAACCTGTTTCTTTTTTTAAGGCACTTAAACGCGGATAAATTTTATGCTCCTCTATCCATTCAATTTTATGCATTATTGAGCCGGCCGATCTTTCAAAATAACCGTCGGGCAAACCAAAGCTGTTGGGCTCTTTGTTAAAATCGTTATTTTCCGGGTTTTTGCTCATTTACGGTATATAGACTGTGTTTTTGGCCCAAAGTTTAATGGCTGATCAAAAATTCTTCCACTTTTTTTGCTGCAATGTGATAGCTCGCTTTCAGCGCTCCAACTGAGGTTTCAAGGATCTCAGACATTTTTTCGTAAGGGGTTTCATCATAATAACGCATGTTAAAAACAAGCCGTTGTTTCTCGGGCAATGTTAAAATAGCTTGCTGTAATTTTAACTGAATTTCATCCCCCTCAAAAAAGGTATCGCTTTCAAGACTTTTACTTAACTGATACTCAATAGGGTGCAAAGAAGTGGTATTGGCTTTTTGTTTTTGGCGTAAATGTGTAAGAGCCTCATTGGTTGCAATTCTATACATCCAGGTGTATAACTGACTGTCTTCCCTAAAATTTTCGAGACCTTTCCAAATTTTAATGTAGGTATTTTGCAATACATCATCGCTGTCGTCGTGATCGATCACAATTTTACGAATGTGCCAGTAAAGCATTTTTTGGTACTTACTTATTAGCTGAGTTAAAGCCGTATTGCGGGTTTTTTCGTCTTTAAAAAGCGCTAAAATATCCTTATCTTCAATTTGTGCCACAAAATGGTATATAAATTGGATGTAAAAATAGCGCAAAAGTTTAATTTTGCCCCTATATAAATGGATTTGTTCGAAAAAATACGAAAATTTGAAAGTATGCACATTGTGTTTTGGCTTATAAAAGACACTTGCTGGATGCTAGAGTTGAAATGGTTAGGGGCGTTGATGGTTGTGCCTACAGTGTTTTTGGCCGTTTACATTGTGTATAAAACTTTACAAAGCACCGAAGTTTATCTGAACATAGCTGTGTTTTTTTGGATCTCGGCAAACAGTTTCTGGATGCTGATGGAATTTTTTAATAACAATCAATACAAACATTTTGCCGCCATACCTTTTGCACTTGGCTTTGTGTTTGTGATAATTTTCTACCTGACAACCTATCGTAAAAAACAGATCCGCGGCTAAATAAGTATAAACGACCGGGTCTCTTAAAACTAACTAAAAGGTAACTAACTAAAAGGTAACTAACTATTTGGTAAGTTATAAAAAAGATGTATCTTTGGGTATGCAAACTCCGTTTTCTTTTGGTAAAACTGTACGGTCAAATTATTTCACAGACCGGGAGGCCGATGCCAAAAAACTAAGATCAAATTTTGAACATGGTATCAATACCATCCTAATTTCGCCGCGCCGCTGGGGTAAATCTTCGTTGGTTGAAAAAGTAGCAACGCTGGTTCATTCAAAAAAAACATGCGTCATTATCATTGATCTTTTTCCGATCCGAAATGAAGAAGAGTTCTATACCCGTTTTTTTACGGCGGTTTTAAGAGCCACTTCTACAAAAATTGAAACACTGATAGCAACGGGCAAAAAATACCTGAAGCAGATCAGTCCGAAATTTACGGTGGGAATAGATCCGATGAACGATTTTGAGATCTCGTTGGATTGGGACAGCGTGCAAAAAAGTTATAAAGAGATATTGCAATTGCCCGAAAAGATAGCAAAAGAAAAAAACATTAAAATTGTCATCTGCATAGACGAATTTCAAAATATAAATACATTTAACGACCCTGCTCTTTTTCAAAAAAGATTAAGAAGTGAATTTCAACACCAGGAAAATGTTACTTATTGTTTATACGGTAGCAAACAACACATGATGATGCAATTATTCGAAAAACAATCCATGCCTTTTTACAAGTTCGGCGAAATAATGTATTTGCCTAAAATCGAAGAGAAATACTGGATCACATATATTACCAACGCATTTGAAAAAACAAAAAAAATAATTTCGCCAGCGCAAGCATCGCAAATTGCACAAGCGGTTAAATGCCACCCGTATTATGTGCAGCAACTGGCACACTTAACCTGGGTAGCAACCGATAAAAAGGTAACCGAAACAATTATTGAAGAAGCAACCAACGACCTTTTAAATCAAAACGCCTTGCTTTATTATAAAGATACCGAAAACCTTAGTGCAACTCAGCTCAATTTTTTAAAAGCGGTAACCGGCAATGTGGAGGCCCTTAGCTCAAAGGAGTCCATCAAAAAATATAATTTAGGCACATCTGCCAACGTAAATAAAATAAAGGAAGCACTTTTAAAAAATGAAATTATTGATATACAAAGCGGGAAAGTTGAATTTATTGACCCCGCCTTTGAATTATGGTTTAAAAAGAACATAGTTAAAAAATAATTTAATTAAAACCACCTTCGGTATTTAGGGTAATAATTAAAAAAAATCACTTAAATTTAAGCGTTAATTCATTATAAAAATGATCGAGACAAAACCATATCAAACCAAACATAAAATTCGCATTGTTACCGCTGCCGCGTTATTCGACGGGCACGATGCGGCCATTAATATTATGCGCCGCGTTATGCAAAGCACCGGCGCCGAAATTATTCATTTGGGGCACGATAGAAGCGTACAGGAAATTGTAGATTGCGCTATTCAGGAAGATGCCAACGCCATTGCCATTACCAGTTACCAGGGCGGACACAACGAATATTTTAAGTACATGTACGATCTGCTGAAAGAGCGGGGGTGCGGGCACATAAAAATATTTGGAGGCGGAGGCGGAACTATTTTGCCTTCGGAAATTGAAGATCTTCATAAATATGGAATCACGCGGATCTACCATCCCGACGATGGACGCTCTTTGGGATTGCAAGGAATGATAAATGATGTGTTGAAACAAAGTGATTACGCTACCGGAGCAAATTTAAACGGCGAAGTAACACACCTTGTAACAAAAGAACATAAATCGATCGCTAAATTAATTT
>JANYBY010000010.1 GCA_025360565.1 Bacteroidota bacterium | reverse complement strand
GCAATGGAGATCGGATTAGTACCAAAAAAAGGTTTGTTACCGCTAAAAGGTACCACCAGCGAATCTGCGTGGGTAAAGGCCATTCCGGCCATTCCGCTTTGTGCCATTTGTCGTGTGTACAAACCAATGGCTCCGCAATGCGAAGAATTTTGGATACCTACAACGCCAACGCCCGCTTCTTTTGCCAATTCAACCGCGTGTTGTGCGGCACTTGTCATAACCACAATGCCATGCCCATCGTCGCCATCCAATTGTGCGGATGCCGCGGCTGTTTTTATAAAATTTAATTTCGGGCGTTTATTTATGGTACCGTTCTCTAATCGTTCTAAATAATGGGTGATCCTTGCAATGCCGTGGGAGTCGGTTCCCCAAAGCGAGGTATTTACCAACGCTTCTGAAATAATTTCAGCGTCTTTTTGCGGCACACCAATTTTTGTAAAAATTTCGGTGGACCAGTTTAAAATTTGTTTATGATCGATAAGGAGTTCTTTCATAAAGTGAAGATAATAAAAAGTTATTCTCATTTGACCATGTCATTCCGAGGTACGAGGAATCTGTTCTTGGGTAATGAAACACCGGATTAGAACGGATTTCTCACTATGTTGGGAATGACGGTTTAGGGAAATGGATTCTTTATTATCTTTTACGATAAAAGATTCCTCGTACCTCGGAATGACGACCGCTGGAGATTTACCGCTTCATCAGCTTATTCCACGCTATAGTACTTTCCAAAGCTTCCTGCAAAGTAAATGTTTCTTCTACATGCGCGTGTTTGGTGATCAAAGAAATATCGGGAACGGATTTGGAAGTATGATGATACACCTCTTTTGAAGTGCGGTTAACGATCTCCATTTTCTTATCCACAATGTTTTTTATTTTTTCTGCCAACTCTTTTAAAGAAACGCAATGCGAGCTGCCAACATTGTAAACGCTGTCATCTTTTCCCTTTACCAATAATTTTAATAACCAAAATGCAAGGTCGCTACCATACAAATAACTGCGCTGCGCGGCTTCGTTACCCAAAATTTTAATTGGACCGCCGTGAATAGCATCCCTTACAAAACTGGTAATGGCCCAGGGTTTATCTAATTTTTGGTAAGGCCCTACAAAACCAAACGGACGAACAACTACAATTGGCAAATGCTGCTGATTACCGTAAACAGCGCACAAAGTTTCGGTTAAACGTTTTATTTCGCCGTAAGTAGCGTTAATAGAATTGCTGTCTAAGGTACCCATGTCGGTTTCCTTAATTTTATCGCTGTTTAAATTACCATAAATAAAATTAGAGCTTAAATGCAATATTTTATGTAAGCCGGGCAAACGAAAACATTCTTCTAAAATAGAATTGGTGCCTTTGTAAAACGTATCAATGGTGCTTAAAGGTTTGCTGGCGTGTTCCCTTCTATCCGGGCTGCCGGCCGCGTTAATAACGTAATTCACGTCCTTAGGCATTTCGCTTAAATGCCTCACATCTTGCTGAATTAAATTTACGCAAGGGTTTTTTGCAAGATGCGGTACTTCGGTTTTAAAACTTTCAGTATCGCGCGCCAATAAATATAATTTAATATTTAATTTATGTTCGGCGTTTAAAAAACAAACCATTTCGGTTATCCATTTACCAACAAAGCCTGTGCCTCCGGTAACTAAAATGCAACGGTTCTTTAATTCGGCTACAGATTTAAAATCCGCGCCTGATCTACCGCAATTATCGTGGGTTATTTTATTTGCTTTAGCGCTCATTTGTTGTCTCTTATTTTTACAAGTTCCATTACTACTTCAATGATCAGGTCTTCTTGTCCTGCTACCACTTTGCGTTTTCCCAATTCAAAATACACATCGCGCGGGTCTACTTTATATTCTTTAGAAATGCGTGATACATGTTTTGCAAATCCTGAGAAAACGCCCGATAAGCCACTCACAATACTTTCTGAATTGATGGTGGGTACTTTTGGCATAATGTCTTTTTCTGCAATGTCGGATGCATCCAAAACTTTATAAAGGTCAATTCCCGTTTTATAACCGAGGCGATGCATTACCGCAATTAAAACTTCCAACTGAGTATTGCCGGCACCCGCGCCAAATCCGCGAGAGGTGGCATCGAGCATTTTTGCGCCTGCTTCTAATGCGGCAATTGAGTTTGCAACTGCCATGCCTAAATTATTGTGTCCGTGAAAACCGACAGGCACACCCAAACCATTTACCAGAGCCGAAATACGTTCACGCACATCTTCCGGTAAATAATTTCCGGATGAATCCATAATTATAATTCCTTCGGCACCATACAATTCCATTTTTTGCGCTTCTTCCACCAATAATTTTACAGAGGCCATGTGGCTCATCATTAAAACGCCGTACGTATCTTTTCCTTTTTCGCGAGAGTAGGCAATGTGTCTCTGTGTAATATCTGCTTCGGTACAATGTGAGGCAACGCGCACAACATCCACACCAATAGAAATAGCTCTTTCCAGATCGCGTTTAATGGTTGCAAATCCCGGAATGCAATGAATGCTTAATTTACTGTTCTTTAAATTTTTTCTTGCGGTTTCAAGCAATACTACATCGCTCTCTAACGCTTCGCCCACTTGTAAAGAGGATGCTCCCAAACCGTTACCATGGCCAACTTCCACAACAGGAATGCCGGCTTTTTCGGCAGCTTTGGTATAAATATCAATTTGTTTCGCGCTTAATTGATGGGCCACCGCATGGTTACCGTCTCTTAAGGTTGGATCGTGAATTACAATGTGTTTCATCAGCTTAATTTTTTAATTTTTGCAGCATGTTTTTTTGGATGAAGAAAGAAGAAATTCGTTTCCATTGTATCATCGGTTACTTTTGCAATAGGTTTTAGTTTTCCGTTTTGTGAAGTATAACAGTTGTAACCGAATTTTGTAAAGAAGTTAATGATGTCGTTCGGATGATATCCGAATTTTGCCGCCCATTTACGTAACATCTCAGTAAAAATAATGGGCTTGTGTTTTTCAAAAGTTTGCGCACCGCCTTTGTAAACCATAAACTCAGCGCCTTCCACATCGCATTTAATAAAATCGAGTTTCCTTATTTTTTTTTCTTTCACAAAATTATCAATGGTATTTGCTTTGCATTTTAATTCCACCATGCTCGAATTTTCGGTAATGTTCACTGATGAAGAAGCGCCGGTAACCGTTGGGGAATAAAAGAAGGTGAGCGTTTGTTTTACATCAGAAAAAGCGAAATTATTTAAAATAATATTTTTCGCACCGTTCAGTTCAGTATTTCTTTTTACTTGCGCAAACGTTTCGGGTATGGGCTCAAAAGCATAGATCTTACTTTTGGGCATTTTTTTAGATAAATGATTCGAGTACCAGCCAATGTTAGCGCCAATATCAAAAATTGTATCGTTAGGACTCACTAATTTGTAAAGCATTTCAGAATCTTCCTGCTCATACATATTAAAATTAAATGCTTCTAGCGGTGTGATACGTTTATCCAGCACATCCACATAAAATTTTGCTCCTCCCGGATGAAATTTATTTTTGCGTGAAGTAAAAATCACCTTGCCATCCTCAATTTCAATTTTGGCAATTTCGGTTCCTTTTAAGTTTTCCGAAAAATCAAAAAGTACTTTGTGAAATTCGTGCATGGTATTCACAAATTCAACTTTGCCCAGAGCTTTTGTTTCAAATTTATTTTTTATGTCCTTAATTTTCATATAGAGTTTGATCTGATTTATTTTTTACTTGCTTTACTTTTCGAATATTCTTCGGCCACAGCAATAGCCGCGCAATTAATAATATCTAAATTGCCCGCATACTTGGGTAAATAATCGCCAAGGCCCAAAGCCTTTACCATTACTACAATACGGCCGTTCTCATAAATTGGCGGAACCAATAAATGATAACCGGGAACGTATTCTTTTATTTGCGCCACCATTTTTTCAATTTCTTTTAATAAGCCATCCATTTTCGCCTCTTTTACTTTTGCAAAAATGGTGGTTTGCATATCAATACATGGCTGTGCGGGATTTAAATTTAAAATGGCTTTTGTTTTATCAACTCCCGAAAACTTTGCGATGCCATACTCCGTTGTATCCACATACTCATCTAAATTTAAACGAGTGGCCGGGCCCGCGCTGCGAGAGGCAATGCTGGATACCACTTCTATGTATTCAATATTTTTTTGAGTTTTTCCCAATACATAAGCAATGGGAATAGAAGCCTGGCCGCCACAAGTAACCATATTTACATTTTTATGTTTAATGGCTTCCTGTAAATTTACCGCCGGCACACAAAGCACACCCACTTTTGCCGGAGTAAGATCGACCACAAATTTTCCGAGTTTTTCTAAAATTTTCCAATGGGCTATGGCGTCTTTTGCCGATGTGCAATCAAAAACAATATCGCAATTTTCGGGCTCATCAATTATGGCATTAATACTTTTGTCGGAAACTCTTACGCCCAGATCAATGGCCTTTGTCATACCGGCCGAAGATAAATTTCTGCCAATGAACATAGAGCATTCAAGATATTGAGAACGCTGCACTTTCACAAGCAGATCGGTTCCTATGTTTCCGCTGCCGAGGATGGCAACTTTTAATTTTTTCATTTATCTAAAATTTATGCTTTTAAATTTTTTGATTTTGGGTGTAAGCCCATAATCATATTTTCTGCTAACTCTTCACGTTTTAATAATGGCGAAAGATCTTCTAATGGCGGCGAAACCAAACTGCCATCGTCTTGTATGGCCAATGATAATTTAGGCACGAATAGTTGTTGCGGGTGCATAAACACTTCGCAAATTACCGGACCTTTGTGCGCTTGTACTTTTGGAATAACGGTTTCAAAATCATCCCACGTTCTTATTTGGTAAGATGGTAATTTAAACGCTGTTGCCAATGCGCTAAAATCAGGACAAGACACGCCGGTTTTTTTATCCACACCGGATTTTCTTCCTTTAAATAACGCGTTTTGTGTATGCTTGATCATAAGGTAACCGTCGTTATTAAAAATAAACAATTTTATCGGTAATTCATAATGCACCATGGTTTGCAGTTCCTGCAGGTTCATCATCATACCGCCGTCGCAATTTAAACACATTACTTCGCCCTTATCTCTCGCTACGGAAACGCCGATTGCAGAGGGAAGGCCATATCCCATTTCGCCTAAGCCGGTAGAGGTCATTAAACGCTGACCCTTTTTTATTTTTAAAGTTTGATGTCCGCTTAACAAAGCGGTTCCCATATCGGTTGTAATAATTTGATCGGCTTTTAAATGTTTATTTAATCTATCCATGAACTGGTATGAATTAATAAACCCATCAACATCCGGATGATCAGTTGGCGAGAACCATGGATATTTTTCCCGGTAACCGTTGCATTTATTTATCCACTCAGTGTAAACACTTTTATTTATTGAAGCCGATTTGTCGAGTAATTTTTCTATAAATAATTTCGCATCAGCACAAATTAATTGTTTGTAACGATCCTTGTATTTTTCAAGTTCGTATTTATCAAGATCTACAACGGCTATCTCGGCTTCTCGCGCTAATTCGGTAATATCGTAACCAATTTGCGAAATGGCCATTCTTGTTCCTATGCACAAAAGGTAATCGCAGTTTTGCACCACAAAGTTGGCACATCGCTGACCGTAAGTGCCCGCGCGCCCATATACAAGCGGGTGGTAGGAGTCCACCATATCAATGCCCGCCCAGGTTACAAGGGAAGGAGAATTTATTTTCTCTAATAATTTTTCAATTAAATGATCACCGCCGGCTAATTTTATACCGTGCCCAAGCCAAATTACCGGACGTTTTGCTTTATTTAAAGAGGCAATAACTGTATCAATATTTTTATCTAATTCGGTGTTGGAAATAACATGGCTCTTTGGTAATTCTGAAGGATCGAATTTTTTTAATTTAGTTGGATCCACCATCGATGATTGAATATTCATCGGAATATCGAGCCAAGATGGGCCCGGCCGGTCGTGTGTAGAAATGTGTAAAGTTTTTTCTAATTCGTAAATTGTATTTTCGGGTTCTAACACACGGCCATGGTATTTGGTTACTTCGGCCACCATCCGCGAACTGTCGTACCCCTGCACACCCCACCTGCGCAGATTTTTGTGAAGGTCGATATATTTGGAATGTTCATTCCCTGAAATAATTATTCCCGGAATTGAATCTGCCCA
>JANYBY010000388.1 GCA_025360565.1 Bacteroidota bacterium | reverse complement strand
GTTCTAAAAAAGTCCGAAAATTTAAACGCTTCGAGATAAAAAAAGAAAAGATGGTGAATTAAAATTAAAGTGCCTGCGTAACTTAAAAACCAGGCGAGGCCCATATCCTCCACGGTTGGCTGCACACCGGCGTCGTACCCTTCGCGGGGAGAAATAAATTTTAAAACATAATAGCGGGAAAAACCCATTAAGGTACAGGCAAAAGCGTGCAGGCCCGATGAGTCGTAAAAATAATCGATGATAACCCCAACCATAAAAGAGATGAACAGCATTAGCAATCGCGGTGTTTCAAACGGAATAATGATGATGATGAGAATATACGGCAATAGTATAATATAGCCACCCAAATTTATATTCTGGATGATCAATACCTGTAATAAAATTAAAAGTACAATCCTGAAAATATTTTTAGCTATATCAGTCGTCAATTTGTTTTTGCGCTTTGCCCTCTATAGAGTCGCGCTCTCTTTTTAATTTATTTTTAATTACGTAAACGTGATTAACTTTTTTAAGATCGGCCCCTAATTTTATTTTTATGGTGTAAAAATCTTCGTTTTGTTTTCTTTCATAACTATCTATGGCCCCAACATAAAGTCCTTCCGGAAAAATTCCCGATAGCTCGCTCGTAATAACCGCGTCGCCTTTTTTTATTTTCGCATGCGTTGGAATATCGGTAAGCAAACAATATTCATAATCTTTCCCATCCCAGATCAGGGGTCCGAAACTTGCGTCTTTTTTTAACTGGCAATTTACCCGCGAATCTTTGTGCAGCAAACTCATTACACTGCAAAAATTTTCGGACACGTCGGTTACTTTTCCAATAATGCCTTCGCTGCAAATAACTCCCATATCCCTTGTAATGCCCATGTTTGAACCAATGTTAAGCGTTAAAAAATTTCGACGTTTGTTTACTGAGGAGTTTACCACTTTGGCATTTACGTAAGTGTATTGCTGTTTGTAAAGCGTGTCGTATTTTTCGTACTCCTTTAAAGGAAGAACGCGGTAATTGGATTTTAGCAGATTTCGTAAAATGGCATTTTCGCCGGCAAGCCGATCATTCTCATCCCGCAGCGAAAAATATTCTTTGGTATTTGCGGCGGCCGTATAAACATTTGCCACAACGGCGTTGGAAGAATTTAAAACGTGTGAACCCTGGTATGCATTATGCTGCACCATTAACCAAACGCAAATTGTTTGCAATAAAATAAATACAAAAATAAAATGATGTTTTAAAACGAAGGCAAGAAGGTTTCTCACTTTATTGTTTAATGAAAATTATTAATGAAAACAGTTCATCAACGCTAACTAAATTCACCGCTATTATTTTATCAGGAACGGAAACTTGTGTACATTTTTTAGCGCAATGCCTGTACCTCTTGCTACCGCGCGCAAAGGGTCTTCGCACACATGCACCGGCAATTTGGTTTTAAGCGAAATGCGTTTATCCAATCCTCTTAACAACGAACCGCCGCCTGCCATAAAAATACCTTTGCGATAAATATCGGCAGCCAATTCGGGAGGCGTCATTTCAAGCGCGTTCAAAATAGCTTCTTCAATTTTTGAAATTGACTTATCTAAACAATGTGCAATTTCAACGTAACTGATATACACTTCTTTTGGAATTCCGCTCATTAGATCGCGTCCTTGAACTGCATAATCCGGCGGAGGATTTTCGATCTCGGTCATTGCCGCGCCCACTTCAATTTTTACGCGCTCAGCGCTACGTTCACCAATTAAAATATTATGTTGACGGCGCATATACTCTTCAATGTTCGCGTTAAAGTCATCTCCGGCAATACGTGTTGATTTATCGCACACAATTCCGCCCAAAGCAATAACGGCAATCTCGGAAGTACCACCTCCAATATCAATGATCATATTCCCCATTGGCTCTTCCACATCAATGCCCATACCTAACGCCGCCGCCATTGGTTCGTGTATCATATAAACTTCTTTTGCGCCCGCGTGTTCGGCACTATCGCGCACCGCGCGTTTTTCCACCTCAGTGATACCGCTGGGAATACAAATTACCATTCGTAACGAAGGTTTAAAAAAACGATTTCCAGGATTGATCATCTTGATCATTCCCTTTATCATTTCTTCTGCTGCTTGAAAATCCGCGATCACTCCGTCTTTTAGCGGACGAATTGTTTTAATATTCTCATGTGTTTTTCCGTGCATCATCTGCGCGTATCTTCCGACGGCAATCACCCGACCGTTAGTTCTGTCAACCGCAACAATGCTCGGCTCATCCACAACCACTTTATCATTGCTAATAATAATAGTGTTTGCGGTACCTAAGTCAATCGCAATATCTTGTGTTAAAAAATCGAATAATCCCATAAAGTTTTACAGAGGTAATAATTGTAAAGATACTAAGAAAGCCTTGTTATTACTATGGTTTGAAGAGGGTCAAAAAAAAAGATTTCAAAAAAGATGTTAACACATAACGTTCCTTGTTTGATGTTCCATGTTTCTTGTTGCAACCCGAAAAACGGAACCTGAAACATGGAACAAGGAATGTGAAACTAGTAACCCAGAATTTTAAGCATACTCTTGTAACTTTGTTCTTTGGCAAAAAGCCACGTTACAATTTTTCCATCCTCATCCTTATCAATTAATACATGTTTTGGCGCGGGAATTAAACAATGTTGTGTGCCGCCGTACCCGCTCAACGCTTCCTGATAAGCGCCTGTATGAAAGAAACCAACGTACAACGGTTTTTTATCGCTCTTTTCTATCTTCGGTAAAAATACCTGATTAGTGTGCGCTTCGGTATTGTAATAATCCATACTGTCGCAGGTTAATCCGCCAAGGTTTACCTGTATGCATGGTCTTTCCCAATTATTAATTGCAAGCAAAATAAAACGCTGATTTATTCCCCATGTATCGGGCAAAGTGGTAATAAAAGAACTGTCTATCATATACCAGGTTTCTCTATCGTTTTGCTGCTTTTGGTCAATTACCGAATACAGAGTTGCGCCGCTTTCGCCAACGGTAAACGACCCAAACTCAGTAAAAATATCCGGCTCTTCCAGATCGTGCTGCACACAAAATACTTTTACCTGTTCCACGATCTCTTCGATCATGTATTCGTAATCGTACTCAAAACCAAGCGAGGTGCGAATAGGCATGCCGCCGCCTATGTTCAACGAATTTAAGGTTGGACAAACCGCCTTTAATTCCTTATAAATATTAAGGCACTTGTTTAATTCTGTCCAATAATAAATAGTGTCTTTTATACCTGTATTGATAAAAAAGTGCAGCAGTTTTAGATCGAACTTAGGATTGGTTTTTATTTTTTCGTTATACAAATTCATTATTTCGCTGTTACGAATACCCAAACGCGAAGTATAAAATGTAAACGAAGGCTCCTCTTCTGTACTGATCCTTATTCCGATATTTAATTTTTCGGCCTTTACATGTTTTTTATAATAATCAATTTCTTCCAAATGATCCAAAACAGGTATTATATTAAACCCATCATTTGCCATTTCGGATATGTATTGCTTGTAGTTAGTGCGTTTATACCCGTTACAAATAATATATGTATCTTTGTTAAGCGCTTTTTTTTGAAATTGTTCTTTGATAATTTGTAGGTCAAATGCTGAAGAAGTCTCGATATGTACATCGTTTTTTAGCACTTCATCAAGTACAAAACTAAAGTGCGAGCTCTTGGTGCAGTAGCAATACACGTATTTTCCCTTGTAATCTACCTTTGCCATGGCCACGTTAAACAAACGTTTAGCTTTTTGAATTTGAGAACTAATTTTAGGCAAGTAACTGATCCTTAGTGGTGTGCCATATTGTTTGATAATGTCCATTAAAGCTATATCATTGAAGTACAGCTCATTATCATTTACATCAAAACCCTCCTGCGGGAAATTAAAAGTTTGATGAATCAAGTTTGAATACAAATTATCCATATTTCTGATCTAAGTGAGTTACTTGGTTCAAAAAATACTGAAGTAAGTAACCCGATTAGTACAAAAATAAGCCTAAAAATTAATAAATTACTACATTTTATGATAAAACCCATTAAAATAATTGAAGTCAAGAGTGAGCTTGGAGCCGGTACTCGGGGTTCAAGCATGGGGGTTGATGCTATTAAAATTGCAGCCCTGGATTTTGGAAGTCCCTTCTTTAAACGCTATAAATCTGTTGAAATTCCTAATGAAAACGGCCTTTTATTGGAACCTGTGGTGCATGATTATGCCAAAAGAATCAAAGGTATTTTTAATCTAAACGAGCGAATTGCTAAGGAAATTCAAAAAACTTTAAAGGCAGGCGAGGTGCCAATAGTATTGGCCGGTGATCATAGTTCGGCCCTCGGTACTATAAGCGGGATAAGAATGGCTTACCCTGACAAGAAGCTCGGGGTGATATGGATCGATGCGCACGCTGATCTTCATACACCCTACACAACCCCCAGTGGTAACATGCACGGCATGCCATTGGCAGCAGTTTTGGGTGAAGATAACCGGGATAGGCAACAAAATAAACCCGATGACGAGACCATAGAGTATTGGGAAAAATTGAAAAATTTGGGTGGCAACTCGCCAAAGATCAATTACGACGACCTTGTTTTTATTGCATTAAGAGATTTTGAACCGCAAGAAGATTATTTAATTAAGAAGAATAAGGTGCGCATTTTTTCTCTTCAGGAAATTAGAAAAAAAGCGGTTGAACGTATTGCAATTGATTCGCTCAATTATTTGGATCATTGCGACCTTATATATGTAAGTTTTGATGTGGACAGCATGGATTCAAGAATTTCGAGCGGAACCGGAACGCCTGTGCCAAACGGAATCTCGGAAAAGGAAGCGGGAAATTTGATCTACTATTTAATGCGCAGCAAAAAAATTGTTTGTTTTGAAATGGTTGAGATCAATCCCACACTTGATAGAGAAAACTTAATGGCTGAGAACGCGTTTGAGATCTTACAAAAAACAACCAATCAGTTAAGCAATGATTTTTAACCGCGAACTCTTGCGACGGATCTTGAAATTTAATACGGCTGTGCTTTTTTTGACCAGTATGTTTGGTTATTCACAAACAAAACAAGCCATAAAAAAATTTACTGTTAGCGGTAAAGTGCTGCAAGTGCCTTCGTATTGCGGGGGCGCTAATCCGGGCCCGGAAGCAATTGCCGCGTTTGAAAAACCACAAGCTTATCCCAACAAAGTATTTTATATACGTGGCGGAAAAATAAATACGATAAAACAAAAAGTTGTTTTAAGTTTTAAAACAGACACCGCCGGAAAATTTTCATTTGAATTGGAGCCGGGTATTTATTCCATTATTCAGGATGCGCAGTTAGAAAAAATGGCGGTAACACGTTATCAAAAACAACAATACATTCAGGCTGATACCGCTTGTTTAAAAAACTGGTGGAAAAAACCTTATCACATTTTAGAAATAAAAGACAAATCCGTTGACCTGCAATTCTCCTTTCATCATCCGTGTTTTAATTCATACGATATTCCCTGTTTGCAATACGTTGGGCCTATGCCTCCTTAGTAAATTAAGAATTGAAAATTAAGAATGAACAATTATCATCAGGTTTTACTTTTTCTCCCGGATCAAAACGGCTTCATAAACTTGCTTTTTTCGGTCTTTGTGAAGTTTAATTAAAAAAGTATATTTTTTTTCTTTGGTAAATTGTTCGGGGCCTTTTGTGAGTATCGTTAGTGACTTTTTTTATCGCTTACCGCATCCGAAACCCGGACATGATCACCCATGCAGGGCTTACAGTGCATGCCCGGCGGACAAGGCGGACAAATATAAGTATCCACTACAAAACAGATTAAAAAACAGGTATCGGGAGACGTTTCATTAAGGAGAGAAATTGACTTAAAAGATCTGTAAGCAGATTTTTGCGCCCTGAGTTGGCTTACCGAAATAAAAACCTATATTATTAATGCAATACGTTTTTTTATTTTCATCAGGCACATCCCCTTTTTAATTTATCTGATTTCCTTTATCACAACAGCATCTTTAACATGTTTGTGATCTGTTTTATTCAGTTTAATTAAAAAGCTGTACACTTCTCCCCTCACATATTGTCCGGGATTGGTAACCACTAATTTTACCATTATCTTCGATTTATTAAGTGCGTCGGTTACCTTTAAATGGTCTCCAATACATGGTTTGCATTGCGCTCCGGCCACACAAGAATGCTCATCTAAAACCACACATTTAAGGATGCAAGTGTCCGGAGAAATTTTTGTAAGTTCCGCTGTGGTTTCATACAATTTATATTGGCTCGTTTGCGCCCTTAAACCGCAACTGATGGCAATGATCAAAATTAAACTATAAATATTTTTTTTATAATTCATTTTACTCCGAAACAATTTTCATTTGATCCTTTTCAATATGTTCCAGTTTAAATTTAAATACCAATTCCTTTTTGGCGTTTAAAACTGTAATGTCTCCTCCCTTTTTGGTATAGGTCCAGGTACCGGGCGCTTCAAAATGCGCATCGGTTGGCGATGCCTGTAAGTAAGTGCAGGTACCATCTTTTTTAAAATCAACATAATGGCGGTACATGGAAGCTTTCCACTCTTTAAATTTACACGGACGATAGATCAATGTTTTTGTTTTTTGATCATTTGGGCGACGAAGTATTCTCCGGCAACATCAGACGAAATTCGAAAAGGCATTGCTCCTTTATGTTTGCTTGTCAGCGGAGTCGCAATAAATCCGGGCTCGATGCAGAGGACTTCTACTCCCGTGCCGCGCGCTTCCACCCGCAACGATTCTAAATAGGTAGAAAGGGCTGCCTTGCTAGCTGAATATCCGCTCGAGTAGGGAAGTCCGCGTGACGCTGCGATGCTCGACACTCCTACTAAAACACCATGGCCGCGGGCGCGCATTTTTTCTTTCATCAAATCGAGTCCCGCCATCGCGCCCAGAACATTGATCTCGATTACTTTTTTGAGTTCTGACCAATTGTCTTTGTTGAGCACGAATGTTCCGCCGATTCCGGCATTGGCGATAAAATATTCTGCGCCACCCATTTTATCGTCGAG
>JANYBY010000409.1 GCA_025360565.1 Bacteroidota bacterium | reverse complement strand
CTGCACTTATCGCTATCCCTTTCAGCTATCATTCACCCGAAAGTTATATCGATACCAATATTAAAGGTACGCTCAACATTTTGCAAGCCGCTCGCGATTACAATGTTAAAAGGGTACTGGTAACATCCACCTCCGAAGTTTACGGAACTGCGGTATATACTCCCATCGACGAGAAACATCCAAAACAAGGACAATCGCCCTATTCTGCTTCTAAAATTGGTGCCGATGCTATAGCCGATTCGTTTTTCAGAAGCTTTAATTTACCCGTAACTATTGTTCGTCCGTTTAATACTTATGGCCCCCGTCAAAGTGCCAGGGCGGTTATTCCAACCATTATCACACAATTACTTGCGGGTAAAACAGAAATTAAATTGGGAGCCCTGCATCCTACCCGTGATTTATTGTATGTTAAGGATACAGCAAATGCTTTCACAAAAATTGCAACGGCCGAAAATACCATCGGCCACGAAATAAATATTGCCACACAAAACGAGATCTCGATCAAGGATCTGGCTCAACTATTAATTGAGAGTATTAATCCGAAAGCAAAAATAATTTCAGATGACGTTCGACTTCGGCCAGAAAAAAGTGAAGTAGAGCGCTTATTAGGCTCAGCCGAAAAAATAAAAACTCTTACAAATTGGCAGCATACCTGCAACTTAAAAGATGGCTTAAAACAAACCATTGAATGGTTTAGGGATCCCGAAAATTTAAAACAGTATAAAACCGATATTTATAATGTATAAGGATACGGTTGATTTTATAAAAAAACAATTTCCGGGGCAAAACCCTATTCCTTTGCATGAGCCACGTTTTATTGGAAACGAAAAAAAATATTTAGCCGAGTGTATCGATTCTACATATGTTTCTTCAGTTGGTAAATACGTTGATGAATTCGAAAAACGTTTAGCCGATTACACCGGCGCTAAATATGCCGTAGCTTGTGTTAATGGAACCGCCGCTTTGCACGTGGCAATGTTATCTGCCGGGGTAAAACAAAGCGATATGGTAATTACTCAGCCTTTAAGTTTTATAGCTACTTGCAATGCTATTGCCTACATAGGCGCAACGCATTTGTTTATTGATGTGGATATGGATACCTTGGGTTTAAGTCCGGATAAATTAAAACAATATCTTCACGAAAACGCGGAAAAAAAATCAAATGGATTTACTTATCACAAAAAAACAGGGCAAAAAATTTCGGCATGTGTACCTATGCATACCTTCGGGCATCCTTGCCGAATAGATGAACTGCAAACAATTTGTGCCGCTTATAATATTATTTTGATTGAGGATGCGGCCGAATCGATAGGTAGTTTTTACAAAAACAAACATACCGGCACATTTGGTTTAATGGGTACATTTAGTTTTAACGGTAATAAAACAATTACCTGTGGCGGTGGTGGCGCTATTATTACCAATAACGAAGAGCTTGCAAAAAGAATTAAACACCTCACCACTCAGGCTAAAGTACCGCATCGCTGGGATTTTATTCACGATGAGATAGGTTACAATTACCGTATGCCCAATTTAAACGCGGCATTAATGTGCGCTCAGTTAGAACAATTAAATTCTTTTCTTGAAAACAAAAGAGAATTGGCAAAATTGTATCAGGATTTCTTTCAAGAAAAAGGAATAAAATTTATGAATGAACCGGTAAATTCCAAATCAAATTATTGGTTATGCTCTATAAGTTTACCTGATAAAAATACACGCGACGAATTTTTGAAACATACAAACGATAATGGTGTAATGACAAGACCGGTTTGGGTATTAATGAATAAATTAGAAATGTTTAAAGAAGCGCTTTGCGGTAATTTGGATAATGCACTTATGTTACAAGATAGTTTGGTGAATATTCCCAGTAGTGTGAGAAGCAGTGGTTAGTGCTAATTCGTGTCTAAATAATGCATAAAGTTTTAATTATAGCGGAAGCAGGTGTTAATCACAATGGAAGTATGGTTATGGCCAAGCAATTGATTGATGTAGCAGCCGAAGCAGGCGCGGATTATGTAAAATTTCAAACATTTAAAACTGAGAATTTAGTGAGTAAGGATGCCAAAAAAGCGGAGTATCAGTTAGAAAATATGACAGATGCTAAATCTGATTCTCAATTTGAAATGCTCAAGAAATTAGAGTTAAGCATCGAAATGCATCACGAACTGATTGATTATTGTAAACAAAAAAAAATAAATTTTTTATCTACCGCGTTCGACCTGGAAAGTATTGATCTTTTAAACTCAGTGGGCATCAACCTTTTTAAAATCCCTTCAGGTGAAATAACCAATTTACCATACCTTCAAAAAATTGGATCATTAAATAAAAAAGTAATTGTATCGAGTGGAATGTGTGTAATGAGCGAAATTACCGATGCGGTAAATATTTTGGTAAGTTTCGGCACAACGCGGGAAAATATTTCTGTTTTACATTGCACCACCGATTATCCTACTGCTATAAACGATGTAAATTTAAATGCTATGTTAAGTATTAAAGAACACCTAAACTTAGGTGTTGGTTATTCTGATCATACCTTAGGTATCGAGGTCCCGATTGCCGCCGTTGCCATGGGCGCTACAATTATAGAAAAACATTTTACTTTAGATAAAAAATTAAGCGGTCCCGATCACAAAGCCTCACTTGAACCTGCCGAATTAAAAGCAATGATCTTAGCAATACGAAACATTGAAAAAGCGATGGGCAATTCTTTAAAGCAACCAACAGACGCTGAAATTAAAAATAAATTAGCAGCTCGAAAAAGTATTCATCTTTCAAAAAATTTAACGAAAGGGCACGTTATCAACCAAAACGATCTGGTAATGAAACGGCCGGGCGACGGGATCTCACCCATGCTAATGATGAGTGTAATAGGAAAAAAAATAAAAGCTGAAATGGTTAAGGAGTACAAATTAAAATGGGAGGATCTGGAATGAATGTAACTGTTCTCACCAGTTCACGGGCCGATTACGGAATTTATCTTCCTTTATTAAAAAAGTTAAAGGCGGATAACTTTTTTAATTTGAAAATTATTGCTTTTGGAACCCATTTATCTGAAAAATACGGCAATACCGTTGATCAAATTCTTTCTGATGGATTTAAGGTAGCTTATAGGATTGAGACATTACCCGAGGGGGATGCTCCGAAAGATATTGCAAAAAGCATTGGTATTACCATTACAAAATTTGCTGAACTTTGGGCTAAACTAAAAAAAGAAACTGATTTAATTTTATGTTTGGGTGATAGATATGAGATGTTTGCTGCGATCACTGCCACTGTTACATTCAATATTCCCGTAGCGCATATTCACGGTGGCGAAATTACATTGGGCGCAATTGATAATGCTTTCAGAAACGCAATTACGGCCATGTCCACAATTCACTTTACCTCTACTCAAAATCATGCAACAAAAGTTAGTCAACTTACAGGGACAAAAAAACAAGTATATAATATAGGCGCTTTGAGTCTCGACAATCTGAACACTATTAAACTATTGAATGAAACCGAGTTCAAAAACAAATTTAATATACAATTACAACAACCAGTTTTAGTTACTTTCCATCCTGAAACCATAAACTTCGAAAAAAACGAACATTACGCCAATGAGTTGATCGGTGCATTAAATTTAATTGATAAACAAATTATTATTACCATGCCAAATGCCGACACGATGGGTAATTTATTAAGAAATAAGCTGATTAATTTCGCGAAGAAAAGATCAAATGTATTTATTGTTGAATCGTTTGGCACGCAAGGTTATTTTTCGTGCCTGCAACATTGCAGTTTTGTTTTGGGTAATTCGTCTAGCGGAATAATAGAGGCTGCTTCGTTTGGAAAATATGTAATAAACCTTGGGAAAAGGCAATTAGGAAGGGATGCGGGAAAAAATGTAATACATTGTGAAATTGATAAATTTAAAATAACAAAAGCCATAAAAGGATTGATCAAACTGAAAAAACCTGGAACCAAAAATATATATGGCAACG
>JANYBY010000381.1 GCA_025360565.1 Bacteroidota bacterium | reverse complement strand
TTTTTATGAAGGGAGATAACGTATACTTCTTCTTTACCATCTCTATCAATATCACTTACAAACGATCCCAAATTATCAGTGTAAGTAGTAGGGTCTGTTAAATCACCAACTCCTGTTGTTGGAGCAAAACTTAAATCCAGGGCGCCTTTACCCATGTTATTTAATTGCGCCCCGACATGAATCTGCATTTGATCGGATTGAAAAACGTTGTTAATTAATTTAAGACCGTCGTTACTTGCTACACCTACTAAATCCGAATAACCATCACCATTAATATCGGCGGCCACAGTTGATTTAATATTGTTAAGTGCTGGCGCATTGATTAAATTTTGAAAGGTTGGTAAAGATTGATTCGCAAAAACGGGGCTATTACTTCCAGGCTCACCCCAGGTAAATACATCCGGATTTAACTGATTGTTATTTGCATCTACCTCTGTTATTTTATAAAGCAAAGAATAAACGCTGAATTGGTAATCGAAAAAGTACTTATGCATGGCTTGATTATTTAAATCATTGCATATAATAGATTTTAAAAGTTTGGTTGTGTTGTATGCTTTACCGCCATGATAAACGGTATTTTTATCGCTCCTGTCAATATATGTAAACTGAATTTTGTTATACGGTGCCATTGCCCCGTTGCCTGTGTATTGAATATTATCAATAAGTATTTCGCCGTTGGCCGCTGTATAATTATAAGTCATATAATTTCCAAACTCATCCGTAATTTTACTTATGTACCAACATAAAGCGGTATTATCTCCTGTAGCAAATAATTTTGAATTGCCCGAAAAGCCGTATTGAATAGTAAAGCCTTTTGGGTCTTTAACCTCAAAGTATTGCGGGCTTGGGCCGCCAAAAGAAGTTATGGTTTGATGATTAACAGCTTGTAAAACATAGGTGGCGCCATTATCGCCATAATTATTTCCGGTATTTAAAAATAAACGGTTACCATCTAAAGTAAAAAAATCTCCATTTGTTACAGTAATATCATTATTTTTCCCATCGTAAAACCGGCTGCCTCCTGTTCTGCATATTACTGAAACACCTGATAAATTAAAGCCAATACCCATTAAACCATTTACGCCGATACTGTTGTAATTAATACTCAATTTCGGTTCAACTCCCGCTGTACCGGGCGAACAAATAATTGGTAAATTGTAAGAAAACTGGCCGGTTGGAGAAACATTATAATTTCCATCGGAACTGCCGAATTCAAGGCTTGGATTAAAACCGGGAAAAGGATCAACGCTTGGGTCAACATAATTGCCATTAATAAGCGGAGAGCCATAAGATGATATCTTCAAATCCCATGAATTAACCGAACCCGGCGCTCCGCCTGCGTTCCCATAATGAAAGGCTGAACCGGGCGTCGCTGTTAAATTAATTGTTTGCGAAGCTATTGTTGTGGATGGAACCGGTTGATTTGCAAATACGGTGTTAAAATTTAATGTAGGCGGAGCAGGGTTTTGAGCCTTAGCAAAAATAAAACTAAGCCACAATATTAAAATATAAATACGTTTAAACATTTAATTGTTTTTGAATTAATTTGTAATAATAATTTTATAAGTGCTTGCTTGTTTTTTAGAAAAGCTTACTTCGAGATAGTAAATACCCGCTTTTAAATCACTCACAATAATGGATTTAAGAGCACCGACATAATTATCTCTTTTTAAAATTTGCCCTGTGTTATTATATAAAAATACTTTAGCATTTTCAATACCTTCGGGCAGTTCGCCTTCAATATTTACTATGTCCTTTGTTGGATTGGGGTAAACTTTAAACTCTACAACATTTAAAGAATCATCCTTTTGTCCGGAAACATTAATAGGTGGAATACCTGGTCTACCACCCGGCATAACCGTTACATCCCGCTGCACCATGTTACCGGCGCGGTCGTATGTAAAATTTATTGTGTTGCTTTGTGCCGAAAATTTGGACACTCCAAATAGTAAACAAAAAGCAAATGCTAGTTTATAAATTAATATTTTTTTCATTTAAGCATCATTTTAAATACAATTTTATCGTTTTTGAAAATTAAATTAGATTTTTACTTTTTTCCTTCTAACGCTTTTAATCTTTTTTCTAAATCAATATTATAAAGCATTAATTCCTCAATGGTTTGCTGTTGTTTTAAAATAAGGTCTGTAACATTTATGCCATTCTTTTCATAATAAGTCCCTTTTTCAAAATTTGGCAAATGCTCGTTTTGTTTTATAAAAGTATCTACTTCACTCAAGGGCTTTAATTTATAATCCTTTGCAAAAACATAATCGGGAAAGGTTGTTGCTAAATTAATTTCAATTTCCCTAGCGTAAGCTTTGCCTGTGGCGTTTACAACAAAAAGATCCTTGTTATTGGCAATATCTTTTATTGCAAATGCTCTGGGAGATCCTCCGGGAGGAGCAGGCATTGTTAACGGGTTGTAAACTTTAATTTCGGTGTAACCACTTCCGTAAACATTAAAATAATCCGAGTTATTAACGTTGCCATTAGCGATCAATGATAACGCAAGCGCGTTTTGTAGCGGCATTGCAACAGTCAATTGGGCAGTAGGTTTGTTTGTCGCTATTCCAACAACTCCGCTATTTGCCAAAAATAATATGTTGTTAAGAACACTATTAAGCGGATTTGTATCCGGCTTTCTAAAGTTTAAACCGGGGTAAGATTCACCAATACTCCAAACGTGTTCAATACACCAATCTCCTGGAAAATTTGATCCGGGAGTGTCAAAAACAATTTGAGCCCCACCATAAGAATTACTTCCGGATAATTTAACCACACCTCCTTTGAACATATACTCCTTACCACCAGAAAAACTCGGTATATTTGCCCCAAAACTTATTGAACCATCGGTTTTTAAGAACTGTCTATTAACGTTATTCGATTTTAAAATAAAATCTGTGTTATCGCAAGTCCCGGCTGCTTGTCCCGCAAGAGCCAATGGTAAAAGGAAATTACCGCCAACTTGCCAGAACGGGTTTGTTGGTTGACATGCATTTGTTGGAAAATTTGGAGGCCCACCAGGGCCTTGTAATGTTATTAATTGGCCTGTAGGCCCAACAAAAACAGGTTGGTAACCAGTTCCATTTCCTAAAGGAGCAGAATTTAAAGCGCCATTAAAATTTGTGTTTCCGTTAAAATTTGCATTTCCATTTAAGTTTGAAATACCTGTCACATTCAAATTATTTGTAACATCCACATCCCCTGCATTTAACTTAACTGTTGTATTAAGCGAATTAGTTGTAATAACACCGCCACCAACCAATAAGTTACCTGTAATATCGGCATTGCCAACGACAGTTAATTTATATAAAGGGTTGTTCGTACCAATTCCAACATTACCGGTATTGGTTGAAATAAGGTTGCTGCCAACAAGTTGCCAGCTTGTTGCCCCGCCCGGTAAACTACCCCAGGTTCCATTGCCCTGCAAAAATTGTCCCGACATACCAGCTGGTAAACTTATTATTTTACCATTAAGGTCTGTCATCAAAACTCTTGAACCTGATCCGGCGAGATTGTTCAGATTTAAATCACCGTTCACATCCAGTTTCATTTTTAAGGCGTTGTTTACTTTAAATTGAAGATCGAAATTATTGGTGGTACCAAAAAAATCTCCGTTACTGATGGAGTTTCCGCCGGTCGCCCATTTAGGGCCTGCTTGGGCGAATGTAAGGGTCGGAGTTAATGCGATCAATAGAGTTGCGAATTGTTTTTTCATACTATGTTGTTTTTATTTTTTTTATTACCAATTTATAAGAACGGGACAGAGATCGGAACAAAGAGATCAAGCGAGAACAAAACGATAGAAAAAATTAAATCGTTTTATAATATTGTAATAGTAAATAATGAAAATCGTTTTACCTATAAATAATCGAAAATATTTATCCTTTGTTAATAAATAGACACCCAAAAAGACGGCAACACATATTATTTTCAAAACACCTATGGTTAACAATAGGTGTTTTGTAAATTTTGATTTCGCGACTTATATTTTTTTATTTGAGAATTTCTTACTCTAACGGAATAATTAAATTTTGCGTAGATTTATTAATATATTTACGGTTCATAAAAATGTGAAGATTTTAATTAAAGAGGGGGTAAGGAATTGTTTGATTTTGTAACTAAACGTGTACTTTTGATAACTTGTAACTAACTAATAATGTGATAATCAGATATGAGGTGATCGGTTCTATCCCATCCCATGCTTGAAATGCAAATTCGGCTCTCCCATAATATCCAGGGGGTGGATTATATGTTATTAAGTTTGTTCCGGTTTGGACTATACAATTATGGTTATTGCCTCCAGTACTTACTCCTCTAATTCCATATAAACTATTGGGATAAATCCCAATGCTTTGACCCGGATTTGGATCGGTCAAGGCAAGTGAAGGGTTAGTGCTAACGTTTATCGGAAAAGAGGTGATAGTTGCTCCTCCGGGGCAATTTAAATTTGTTAATGTAAAATCAGCAGGTTTTGTTTCAGGAAAAATATAAGATGCTTTAATTTGAGTTGCATTGCTGAACGCCGCTGGAAAAGCTACTAAATTTGTTACCGTGTTAGTATAATTTGCCCTATAATGTTGGTATTAAGCAGAATAGTTTGGAAAAAAGAAGCGCCTTGTTTCCAAATCCTGCAAATGGAGATTTTACCATTGCTATACCTGAGCTGACCTTTGGTCAAAAAATTAAAATCGCTATCTTTGATATAACAGGCAGGGAAGTGCTAAATGAAATAAGACACCTTGAAGGAACCTCTGAAATTAAAATGAACGTTGTTTTATTAAGCGGTACTTACCTTGTTAAAGTAGAATTTGAAGACGGAAGTTTCGATATGCACAGACTTATTATGTCCAAATAAGGAGATAAAACCGATTTTATCGAGTAAGCTGGAGATTCCGCAAGGCGAGCCCCCAGTTTTTTAATAAAAATGGTCCCGGTCTTTTTGCCTTGTAGCTCTTTCTATTAATGACCATCTACCGGTTTGGAAGAGGGGGCTGAATTTAGAGATCTTCTGGAGGCTTGCATAGCGGAGTTTCGAGGTTAGGTTAAAACAAAAAGATATGGAATTTGGAGTACGGAAATGTGTTAAACTGCTTTAAAATGTTCGATTTTAAACTAACAACCACTTATTATCGAACCTCTTTGTCAAGTTTATCGAACTTGAGCGTATTTTTAAACTCAGAAATTGCTTTTAAATCCTTAATAAAGTTCGATATAAGGAGGTTGTCGGGCACACGATGAATAGAAAAAGGCAAAGCGAGAGCTTTGCTTTTTTTGTTTTGAGAAAGCCATCAAGCTCTGCTTGAATGGATTTCGAGAAACAAAAAAAATAAAAACCCAAAGGGTTTTGTCTTTTTCTATTTGCAATCGGCGGGTCGTAAGGGCCATTTGTGAAACAAAAATCCCTTCACCCGCACACGATGAATAGAAAAAGGCAAAGCGAGAGCTTTGCTTTTTTTGTTTGACTGACTGAATGAATGAATGAATGAAGCTTGCTTCATGAATTTTACGATAAGAAATGCGTAAATTTGGTTGCACATAAATATTACAAAAACATCAAGGGTAACTTATAAAAGGCGACGGAATATGGGGTCAGTCTTAATTTCTGGGGATAAACTATATTTGTAAAAAAAATAAGGTTATCGAAAAGGGATTATTAGAAAAAGTATTTCCAACTGAATTGGTTGAGTATTTTGAGATTACAGGGTATCAAGAATTGTGTTCAGTTCA
>JANYBY010000379.1 GCA_025360565.1 Bacteroidota bacterium | reverse complement strand
TGAAAACCAAAAATGGAATAGACGCAATTATTATTACACATCTTTACGGTTACGTTCATCCTGATACAAATGAAATCATCCAGTTCTGTACTAATAACAATATTAAATTGATCCACGATGCGGCTCAAAGTTATGGTATAGATGTTTCTTTGTTTGGAAACGCTCCCATTATTTATTCTTTCGGACCCGGTAAATCCACAACAGCCGCATTGGGGGGCGAGATCATTAATTTACCCGCAATAAATAACGCGTCCATTAAAACCGTCGGATTTTGGGATGATATAAAAGCAAAAACTTTTTTCAATTCCCGTTTATATAATTATAAAAGCAATAAATGGTACTACACAAAATCAAAATTAGCGAACCAATTTGCGAATGATGGGATGACAATTTTTGGAATCTCGGAATTTCAGAAAAAAAAAGCCTTAGAAGCCAAAGCAATTGTTCATTCAAAAAAAGAAGAAAGAGAAAAACGTTATCAAATTTTAAAACAGGGAATATCAACCCTTAAAGCCATAAAAGTTGCTTACGAAAATTCAAATGGCTTATTTTTTAAACTTGTTTTATATATTGAAAATAATGTTGACCGCTTTTTGACCCATCTAAAAAAAAACAATGTTCCTTATGTGCGTTTAGCCGAAAACATCGATATAAGCAAAAGAAACATCGATCATACTATTTTTTTTAAGGAAACGTATCAAAATATAGTGGAGATCTCCACAGAAAGGTCTATTCCTATCCCTGAAATAGAAAGGGTTTCAAAGGTTTTGTCGGAATATGAAAATTAATTTTTTTCATAATAGATCGATCAGCGAATTAATTAAAATTGATTCAGAACAATTACCATATACTTACCTTGAAGGTTATAAAGATTTTATGAAAGCAAATTATGGTACAAGCATTGTAATTGGGCTTAGCGAAGAAAAAGATGTTTTTGTTATTTTAAGTTTGCACAAAAATAAGTTCATTACAAATGCCCAATTATTATCTGAGCTATTCACAAATACAGGCGCTTTGCCGGTAGAAAAACAAGAAGATCTTTTTGTTCATTTAACCAAGGCACTCTCCGAGCAAAAAATTGCTGACAGAATAATTACCCCGCAAAATTTTGTGATACTGGGCGCGGCACCAAAAAATTCGGCGTACTGCAAATTCGGGAGTTATGTGGTTGATCTTACAACTTCATCAGAGGAGCTCTACAATAATGTGCACGCAAAGCATCGAAACAAAATAAACAAAGCCCAAAAGGCAGGGGTTGTTATTAAAGCGGGAAAAGATCAGTTAGAAGTCTTTTATAAACTCTATCTTGAAACAATGAACCGTTCTAACATGTTTTGCGAATCTTTGGCTTATTTTGAATCCCTGTACTTAAAATTAGGCGAAAAAAACTGTTATTGCGCGGTGGCGTATCACAATAACTCTCCGCAAGGCGCTATCCTGGCTCCTTACACCAAATATTGCTGCTATTATATTTACGGCGCCTCCTCAGGCAACATAACAGAATCAGGCTCTATAAACTATTTGCATTGGCATACTTTTTTAAAAATGAAAGAGGTCGGGGTAAAACGTTACGATTTTGTAGGAGCCCGCCTAAGTGATGTAAGTAATAGTAAACTGGAAGGGATCCAAAGTTTTAAAGAACGATTTGGCGGAACATTAAAAAAAGGATTTTTATTTAAAATGGATCTGAATAAAACGAAATGTAATTTATTTGATTCTCTTTTAAAAGTTAACAATACACTTAAAGGAAAAAATAATTTTAAGGATATTATTGATCAGGAAAATGAAAAACGATCAGCGTAATATTCTTTTTACATTCGATTACGAATTGTTTCTTGGCTCACGAAGTGGTTCCATCCAAAACTGCTTAATTAAGCCAACCGATCTGCTTATTCAGTTATTTGAAAACCATAAAATAAATAACGCTCTTTTTTTTGTCGATACAACCTATTTACTCAGGTTAAAACAACAAGAACATCCTGCCTGCAAAAACGATCTTAAGATCATCAGCGAACAATTGATCACCCTTGTAAAAAAAGGGCATTCTGTTTTTCCTCACATTCATCCACATTGGTTAGACGCGGTTTATGATCCAACCGAAAATCAATGGGCTTTAACCAATTATTCAAAATATCGCTTTCATTCCATAACTGCCTCCAAACAGGAAGAATTATTTACACAGTCCGTTCAATTACTCCGGGAAATTATTTATCCTCATTTTCCGGATTATACCATTAACGGGTACAGAGCCGGGGGCTGGTCAATTAATCCTTTTGCCGACTTTAAACCCCTTTTTAAAAAGCACGGTATAAAATATGAATTTTCGGTTTTAAAGGGTTTTAAAAATTTATCGGAAGCCCAATATTTCGATTTTACTAATTGCCCCGCTGAGCCAATTTATAAATTTGAAGATGATCCATGTCACAGATCGGACAACGGAAACTTTACCGAATACTGCATTTCTTCCATTCCTAAAACAAACAGTTTTGTTTCAAAATTATGGGACAAGTATTTATGGAAAACCGGCCAGCGCTCAATGGGCGATGGATACTCGGTAACCGGAATGGAAGCCATGGAAACAAACGGAAAGGAAATGATCTCGGTTGAATTACTGAGTAAAGCAAAGTTACCTTCCTACAAATTTTTTCTTAAGGAAAATAATTACATGCACTTTATATCGCACCCAAAAATGTTATCGCTTCATAATTTAAGTTGTTTTGATAATTTTTTAAGTTTCGCACAAAAAAACTTTGTACTTCAAACAAATTTTACACTTTTTTAAAATGAAATTAAATAAATACGTTCAGCAGATCATAAAGCTTAATACCGAAATTCCGGATAGGCACGAATTTCACAAAAAATCACAGGCCATACTGGTTGAAATGGGCAAAGACAAAGGCTTTTGGAATGATGTGTTTAAAAGAAACCTTACCGATAAAAATTATTTAAAACATAGCTGGAGTATGTTTGAGATTCCTTTCTTTTACGTTTTTGAGAATGATGATTTTTATTTAAAAGTGCATTTATTTGTTCCGTTAAAAAATTACTTACCAAACATTGCTGCGTCCGCCATCCATCACCACAACAATTACCTGTTAAGTACCTTTGCCGCTTTTGGCTCAGGTTACGAAACCATGTTGTTTGAAAAAAATGTTCAAATTGATGAGAACACAAAAGAAACAAAATTAAAAATAAGGGAACATTTTACTCAAAAGGAAAAACCGGTTCATTTGGTAGATGCCTGGGAGCCACATGTCGTAATTAATCCGACTTCGCTTTCGGCAACAATTGTATTATGGAGTCCCGATAAAAAAAGGTCAACAGACAGTTTACGCAGTAACCCGGTTCTTAAAGCTTTTAAAGCTCCATTACGAAAATTAATTTACACCATGGGCTTGGATAAAAAAGTTGGTATTGCCGCTCGAAATACGTATCAATTTTATCCTGAAAATAATAAATTTATTGCGGTATTAGAAGATGAATTCTTTGCTCCTACCCGCGCCCAATCAGGTGCCGAAGTGGATGACTACTCTATTCAAACTGTTTTTGGGTTTATGCAGCGAATGGGATTTAAAGATGATGAATTTTTAAAAGTTTTGCAAAAGAATTCAAATACTCCGGCTTATTATCACAAGTGGATCGATATGATGCTAAAGGATCAACCTATCCCGGATACTTACGCTAAAGAAACAATTAATATTCCGGCCGGAAGAATGACTGTTAATGATATCAGGAACGCTAATAAATTTGTAAATAATTTATAATTAACAAAATCATTTCTAAGAGTAATTGTTCTTAATAGAAATTTTCGACTATTCCCCCACTTTATAAAAAAAAATCTTTATACCGATATTTAAGTCAATTGCTGTTGCACCTGCCAATTCATTATAAACCTACCGATTGTGAAGTTGAATTTGTAGCTGATACAATATTAAAATTTTAACTCAAGCTATAACAATTGTTATACATTACCCTACTCGATCAATTTCATCCCGGCATTTACTCCAGCCAGGTTATAGATGTTTGTGATTACCTTAACGAAAAACACAAAGCTAAAATAAGAGTACTTGCTTTTTTATCCATAAAAGAATTAATACGAACCGACGCCAAAAAAAAAATAAAAAAGCTCTCCCCTGCTGCAATTGTCATTCCTTCTTTCCCTGGGTTAAAAAATTTTCAACTAACCTCTATTTCATTATTTTTTGTATGTTTATTTACAGGGGAGAGAATTGCCATTTGCCGCAATATTTTTTGCACTAAAATGGCATTGAAAGTAAAAAAACTGGGTCTCCTTAAGAAAGTGGTGTTAGACGGGAGAAGCGCAATGGCAGCCGAAATTGACGAGTACGATGTTTTTCCGGTTGATTATTTGCGCAATAACGTTAAATCCTTCGAAAAATTTTCGGTGAATAAAGCTGATTACCGCATCGCTGTTTCGGAACAATTAATTTTATATTGGCAGCAAAATTATAATTACATGGAAAAAAAACATGTAGTTATTCCTTGTACCTTGGACCGTAAATTTTTTTCTGACTCGGAATTTAAAACCTCGCAAAATACAGCAATTCTTAGGAAAGAATTAGGATACAGTGCATCGGATATTATTTTGGTTTATGCCGGTTCAGCCGCACCATGGCAATCGTTTAGCCTGCTCGAAAAATTATTAACGCCCGTTTTAGATAAAGATAAACGAGTGAAGATCTTATTTCTTTCAAAAGACAATAACGGTTTAAATTATTTCAAACAAAATTACGGAGAAAGAGTTACCATAAAATGGTTGGATCATGAGAGTGTATTAGCGCATTTACAGTGCTGTGATTACGGTCTTTTACTTCGCGAACGATCAGACACAAACAAAGTAGCATCGCCGGTTAAATTTGCTGAGTATCTTTACGCCGGCTTACCTGTTTTAATATCGGATAACCTTGGTGATCTTACTCAATTTGTTCAAGTAAATAAATGTGGTATTGTATTGGGCCTGGAAGAAACGGCGCACCTTCAAAAAACCGAAGAGCTTTTAAAAAAACACTGTTTTACATTGGCCATTACCTTTTTTAAGAAAGAATCAACCGTAAATGAATTGGCCTACTCTCGCTTAGTTGAATATTTAAAAAGTGTTGATTGAACCTGTTTATTACTATTCGGATTGTAAAAAATAATTCGTTTTATTTATATCATTAAAATTTAAAGTTTACATTTAAGTGTTACCAATAAGCTCAAATTATTCTAAATGACCTCAAAGGATTATATTGATATGGACGAGAATGACGTTAAACGTTATTTTTGGATCATTTTCTTTATATACCTTTCTGTTTTTGTTTGCTCATACGTGTTTTTTACCGACCCTTTTGAATTCCAATTTGGTTATTTAGTATTTATTGTACTGTTACCGGGTTTTGCTAGCCGTTTCGGAATAAACAGGAGCCTGTTTTTTATATTTCTTACTTTACTCGTCACGGGCTTGTTCCAAGTTGCCCTTGGAAATAATACCCCTCAGCTATTTTTTAAAATTTTTACCGGCCTCGCATTATCCTATTTCTTTTATTATTATGTAGTGCTGCAGTTCAATTATAATATTGAACAATTATTCAAATGGTATTTAAAAGGGGCTTATATTGCGTCATTAATAGGCATTTTTCAATTCGTTTCCTTTTTAGTAGGCTTTGTTCCCGGTTTCAGCTACACGTGGATATTTAATAAATGGGGAATGGTTAGAGGCGGTAACTTTGGAATTCGGATAAATTCCATTTTTGGCGAACCCTCTTATCTCGCAGCCGTATTGTCTGCCGCTTTTTTTGTTTCTGTTTATAATTTATTGAGAAAAGAAAATTTTTATCTCTCAAAATTTCAATCCATAGTTATCATCGTGGTGTATATTCTCTCTTTTTCGGGCTTAGGGCAAGCAGGTATTTTTTTAAGTATTATTTTTTTAGCGGTAAGTTTTGGCCTTGTTCGCTATATTTTTATTCTTATACCGGTGGCAATCATAACTTTTAATTTTTTATTCAATAATGTGAAGGAATTTCGTGAAAGGTATGTGAGTACCGTTGACCTTTTTACAGATGGAAAATTTAAATTAGGTAAAACGCACGGTTCTTCCTTTATCCTTTATAATAATTACCTCGTTGCCACCCAAAACTTCAAGGATAATTTTTTATTTGGTACCGGTTTGGGTTCTCATCCAATAGCCTTTGATAAATATTCAATTGCCGACGTTATTAAAGCTCAAGGTTTCGATAATAATTCGGCCGATGCCAATTCAATGTTTTTGAGACTACTTTCAGAAACAGGTTTGTTCGGCGTTTCTATTTTTCTTTTTATACTAATTAAATCTTACGTCCGGCGTGACGAAAATCATCCCACCAGTCATTGGCTAATAAGTAATGCTATTTTGATTATGATTTTATTAAATTTATTCCGGCAAGGTCATTATTTTATTCATGGTTTTCCGTTTTTTATAATTATGTATTATTATAATTCGGTTTCCTATAAAAATTATCTTGAAGAGAGCAGATTGGAAAGTATCAATGCTGCCTCCTTAAGTTAAAATAAGCCCTAAGCACCTTTTAAAGCATCGATTTAACCTTTCGGTGCTTTTTTTATGCCCAAAACTAAAATTAATCCGCCTTCTTCTGAAGCTTTAAACTGAATTTAAGCTAAAAATAATTAATTAGATAAAAATTATTCATATTAATAATCAATAAGTTATAAAATATTTTTCATATTTTTAGTACCTTGTGTTGCATAGTACTAAAATAAGTACGTATGTTTGTATCACCAAATAGCTAATAATACATAATACTAAAATAATAAATGAAAACAACCAGCAAAATCCTCAAAGCGCTCTTAGTAATGGGCTTAACCTTATCCTCACTAACGGCAAAACCAAACACCGGAACTAACGAAACGGTGATGATCGAAACCGAAAAAATTATAAAAGAGTCGGTAAAATTTCCGGCAATTTGTTTAACAAGCAACCAAAAAGTAGAAATACTTTTTACCACTGACCAAAAAGGAGATGTAAATTTTGTTTTGGCCAAAACAGAAAATACAATTCTTAAAAAAGAAATTGAAAAACAATTTACAGGCATGCATCTTTCAAAACTAAAACAAGATGTAGTGCATAGTGTTGTTTTAAATTTTAAAACTATTTAATTATTAATCACCTTGAAATGTTTTCACCCAGTGAAATCTGCTTCAGGGATAATCAAAAAAAATAAATGACCAATTCAGAGAATACAGAAAAAACCCCTGGAGGTTTTGAGCGTGCAAGTGCTCAGGCACAAATGCGCAAAGGTGTTCTTGAACTCTGCATACTTTCTATCTTATCTAAAGGAGACGCTTATCCAACCGAAATTATTGATAAGCTAAAAGATACAAAGTTAGTAGTAGTTGAAGGCACACTCTATCCCTTATTAACACGTTTAAAAAATACCGGTCTGTTAACTTACAGATGGGAAGAAAGCACCAGCGGCCCGCCCCGCAAGTATTACAAGCTTACTCAAATTGGAGAGCAGTACTTAAAGGATCTGCAATTAAGCTGGCAGGAATTAGTTACCGCGGTTAACAAAACAATTGAACAAGGAAAATAAAAATATTAAAAATAGAAACAATGAATAAGACAGTTACAATAAATATAAGCGGCATTATTTTTCATATTGAAGAAGACGCTTTTGAAAAACTCAGTAAATACCTGAGTACAATTAAAGGTTATTTTTCAAAAACCGATGGCGGCAGCGAAATTATGGCCGATATTGAAGCCCGCATTGCCGAAATGCTGCAAAGCAAAACTAGTCCGGTAAAACAGGTGGTATTAATGGCCGATGTGGATTCGGTTATGGAAACCATGGGAAAACCTGAAGAGTTTGCCGATGAAAATACCCGCGAAAATGACCAAACCAATTCAACTTCTAACGGTTCGCAATTTGCCGGCGAAGGTTCTGCCAAAAAACGTTTGTTCCGCGATCCCGATCACAAGGCCGTTGGCGGTGTTTGTTCAGGTATTGCCGCGTATTTTGATGTGGATATGATCTGGGTGCGCCTCGCAATGTTCTTATTGATATTTTTTGGCGGCTTAAGCCTTTGGGTTTATCTTATTTTATGGATCGTTATTCCCCAAGCTAAAACCACTGCCGATAAACTGGCCATGAAAGGCGAACGAATTGATATTAATAACATCAGTAAAACCGTTAAGGAAGAGGCAGAACAGCTAAAGAACCGTTTTCAAAAATACGGCAGTGAAATGAGCAATAGTAACTCACCACGCAATTTTTTTGATAAACTCGGCGATTTTATAAAAGAATTCTTCATCATCTTTACTAAAGTATTTGCAAGAATAATTGGTTTTGTGCTTTTATTTTTTGGGATCTGTTTTATGTTCGGCCTTTTATCTACCATTTTCGGATTCTCGGTAATGGGCACCAACACCGAGTTTAACGATTGGGTTAATCTGTTCTTTTTAGAAAGAAGCCATTATACCCTCGGCATGTTCGGTATTATATTATTTTTTGGCGTGCCCATTTTAATGATGATCTACGGCGGCGTAAAATTACTTTTCAAGATCCGCTACTCCAATAAATGGTTAAACATTGGCGCAGGAATGATCTGGTTATTAGGTTTTATAACAGCCCTTTATATTGGCATTGCAACCGGAAAAGATTTTAGCGAAAGCGGAAAAATTAAAGACCCTGTAACCATCCGTTCAAAAAGCGATACACTATACTTAACGCTAACCAAAAGTAAAGAACTAATGGCTCAGCTTAATTTGAATGAAGACGATGAGCATGAAAGCAACAAACACAAAGGCCGCCACCTGAGAGTGAACAACCGAAACAGCGATTATATTATCGCGAAGAACGACAAATCCAAGTTCATTGTTGGTTACGCTAACCTCAGCATTATAGCTTCTACCACCGATAATTTTGAATTGTATATCATTAAAAAAGCGCGGGGCGAAGATAAACGTTCGGCCGTTGAACGCGCTAAAGTGATCGAGTATAAAATAACACAGTCCGACAGTTTAATTACGTTAGATGAAATATTTACAGTACCAAATAACGAAAAGTTCCGTGTACAGGAAGTGCAGGTTCAATTAAGAGTGCCACGCAATAAAGTTATTTATTTAGATAAAAGCCTTGAACATTTTTTAAGCGATGTTGAAAATGTAACCAATACTTTTGATGGCGACATGGTTGCCCGCCGTTGGATCATGACCAGATCCGGATTAAAGTGTATGGATTGTGAAGGCCTGGACAGGAGGAACGATGAGGATGACGAAATTCCACCACCACCACCGCCACCAGGGCCTCCGGGCGATATTAATATTAACGCCAAAGACGCCAATGTAAATGTGGGTAAAGATGGCATCGACATTAAATCAAAAGATGCCAACGTAAAAATAAATAAAGACGGTATTCACGTGGATACCAAGGATAGTAAAAAGTGAGGGGGTTGAACTCCTCATCGCGAGTGCAAACCTCGCGGGATAAGTAGTAGTGTCCTTTTTCATGTGATATTAATTTTTAGAACGTAAATTAATATCAGGCCGCAAGCTCGCAGAAAGGGCTTGCGGTTTTTTTGAATTTTTATTCGAAATCGGAAGTGTGCCAGAGATTTTCATTCAGAAAAGGTGAATGTTAAATCGCAAAAATTGATTGGAGTTCGAATCTCTACAAATCCACGGAATGCATCAAATGAAGTCCCGCCTGCGGCGGGACTTTTTTATTTTCCTGAGCCGTAGCAAGAATTTATTCTTGCGGAGGCGAAGGAAAATAAAAAATACTCTGCTGAAAGCAGAGTTCATTTGATGTTGACGCCGAGAAAGGAGAGATCGCCGCCAGGCAATCTCTCC
>JANYBY010000039.1 GCA_025360565.1 Bacteroidota bacterium | reverse complement strand
GCCGAATACTTCTGGCGCGCGCAACGCAAAAGAAGCGGTGTTTGCGGCGCAAATGGCACGCGAGGCGCTCGAAACAAATTGGGTGAAATTGGAAATTCATCCGGACCCTCGTTATTTAATGCCAGACCCAATAGAAACATTAAAGGCTACCGAAGAATTAGCAAAATTGGGATTTGTTGTTCTTCCATACATTCACGCCGATCCTGTTTTATGTAAAAGGCTGGAAGATGTGGGCACAGCGGCCGTTATGCCCCTAGGTTCGCCAATAGGAAGCAATAAAGGATTAAAGACACAGGATTTTTTAGAAATAATTATTGAACAAAGTAATGTACCTGTAATTGTAGATGCGGGAATTGGATTGCCGTCGCATGCCGCATTTGCCATGGAGTTGGGAGCAGATGCAGTTTTGGTGAACACCGCTATTGCAACTGCCAACGATACATTATTAATGGCGAAAGCTTTTAGGGATGCGGTAATTGCCGGACGTAACGCGTTTGAGGCCGGTATCGCTTCACAAAATAAAACAGCGAATGCTACAAGCCCGTTGACAGAATTTTTTACGTAAAATTTTTCGCAGGTCTCGTCAAAATATTTTTCGCAGAGGAGCGGGGAGTTTAGCGCAGAGAGGCGCAGAAAAAAGACTAAAGAATAAATAATAATAAGAATAGTAAATAATTTATAATAATCCTCTGCGAGACTCAGCGAAAAATTCTGCGGCACTCTGCGAGAAATAAAAAATGAAAGAAGAAAATATAAAAATTATTGAAAATGATATTTCTTATGATATAAGAGGTGCAGCTTTTAAAGTTCACACGGAGCTTGGTCCGGGGTTATTAGAATCAGTCTATGAAACTGCATTAACGTATGAATTGATCCAAAAAGGATATAATGTCAAAAACCAATTAGGAGTTCCTATGATTTACGCCAATATTAAAATGGATGTTGGCTTTAGACTTGACATACTTGTTAATGACCTTGTAATTGTTGAAGTAAAATCTGTTGAAACATTAACTGACGTTCATCACAAACAATTATTGACTTATTTAAAATTGTCAAATAAAAAACTTGGCTTATTAATAAACTTTAATTCATCTCCCTTAAAAGATTCAATTGTAAGAATAGTAAATAATTTATAATAACCCTCAGCGAGGCTCAGCGCAAAACTCTGCGATCCTCTGCGAGAACCAAAAAATGACCTTTAAAGAAACATATCTAAAATACGATTGGCACGAAGTTCAAAAAAACATCGCTTCAAAAACTGCCCGCGATGTTGAAAATGCTTTAGTAAAAACCAAAATAAATTTAGAAGATTTTACAGCTCTGATCTCTCCCGCTGCCCTGCCCTACCTTGAGCAAATGGCACAAAAAAGTCAGAGTTTAACTAAACAACGTTTTGGCAAAACAATTCAGCTATTTGCCCCAATGTATTTAAGTAACGAGTGCAATAATATTTGTACTTACTGCGGTTATAGTTTTGATAATAAAATAAAACGTAAAACACTTTCTGATTCCGAAATTTTAAAAGAAGTCGCGGCCATTAAACAATTGGGCTTTGACCATGTGCTATTAGTAACCGGCGAAGCAAATGCCACTGTTCATATTGATTATTTTTTGAATGCCATTAAATTAATAAAACCTTTTTTCTCAAATATTTCTGTCGAAGTTCAACCATTGGAACAGGAAGAATATGCCCAATTACATGAGGCAGGAGTGTATTCTATTTTAGTTTATCAGGAAACATATAATCAGGAATCATACAAAATTGTTCACCCGAAAGGAAAAAAATCAAATTTCTTTTACCGTCTCGAAACTGCCGACAGGATCGGTGAAAGCAAAATTCATAAAATTGGTTTGGGCGCTTTGTTAGGTTTAGATGATTGGAGAACGGATTCTTTTTTCTGTGCGCTGCATTTGGATCATCTGCAAAAAAAATTCTGGCAAACCAAATACTCTGTTTCTTTTCCAAGAATACGGCCTGCCGAAGGAGTTGAACTTAGCAACGATCCTATTTCCGACAAAGAATTGCTGCAATTAATTTGCGCTTATCGCATTTTTAATCCCGATGTTGAACTATCAATTTCTACAAGGGAAACGAAGGGATTCCGCGATAATATTATAAAATTGGGGGCAACCTCCATGAGCGCGGGTTCCAAAACAAATCCCGGAGGTTATGCGGTTGATCCTGAATCGCTAGAGCAATTTGAAATTGACGATACACGTTCTCCTCAAGAATTTATTGAAGTAATTTCTAAGCAAGGTTACGAGCCCGTTTTTAAAGATTGGGATAACGCTTTTACAAACTAACCATGTTATCTCC
>JANYBY010000286.1 GCA_025360565.1 Bacteroidota bacterium | reverse complement strand
TTTTTATTTAGCAGGTTCTATCGGTTTTGTATTTCAGCAAACAACTTGGGAAAATGGTTATTACGGAGAAACTACAATAGAACATGGTTCAAGCGGATTGTATTTGGATGGGCATATTGGAGCAGAATACCATTTGAGCACTAAAGCAGGTTTGTTTTTAGATCTTTCATCCGGTTTCTCCACATTCGGATTAGCACTTCACTTTTAAAATTAAAAAAATAATACAAAACTGAAGCTCCGGATAGGGCCAGCAAATAAAATAACAATCAAAAACAAAAAAATCATGGGAAATCTACTTTACGGCATCGCTGTAATATTAATAATTATTTGGGCTGTAGGCTTTATAGGATTTAATGCCGGCGGATTAATACATGTTTTATTAGTAATAGCGATCATTTCAGTTTTACTTAGAGTAATTCAGGGGAAAAAACTTTTATAATTATAATCATTTAATCTTATTAAAATGGAAAATTCAAACAACAACGGAAAATTGATCGGTGCTTTGCTAATTGGCGCAGCAATTGGAGGAGCATTAGGAATACTTTTTGCGCCTGATAAAGGAAGTGTAACTCGCAAAAGAATCGCGGGAAAAGCCGATGATTTAACAGATTCTTTAAAAGAAAAATTTAATACTCTTTTTGAAGAAGCAAAAAAAGAATTTGAAACAGATAAAGAAAAAACCGGTTAACCGTTAAATAAATTAAAATTCAGTGCATGGAAAATAAAGTCACACTCATAGAAACGCTTTTTGAGAAAACGGTATCCTATACAAAAAACGGAGCCGAATTGTATAAACTAAAAGCCATTGATAAGTCAGCTGATGTGATCTCCACCCTGATATCCCGCCTTGCAGTGATGATACTTATTATGTTGTTTTTTCTTATCCTGAATATTGGCGTAGCGCTTTGGATCAGTGAAATACTTGGAAAAATTTATTATGGATTTTTTAGCGTCGCCGGATTTTATGCTTTAGCAGGAATTGTGTTGTATGCTTTTCGTAATAAGTGGATCAAAACACCGCTTAGAAATTCAATTATCACTCAGGCATTAAATTAAAGTATCGTGGAAAAAATCGAGCCGTCAGTTCAATTACAACAGTTGATCCTTGCCAAACAAGCCGAACATATTACGGAAGGAAAAATGCTAAAAGAACATTTTCATAATACTTATGAAAGTTTAAAGCCTATTAATATTATTAAAAACTCCTTAAAAGAAATGGCCTCAACACCCGATCTAAAAAACATGGCTGTTAACGCTGCAATAGGATTAACAACAGGTTATATCGCCAAAAAAGTTTTGGTAGGTAAATCAACAAATCCTTTATCAAAAATATTCGGTTTGGTAATTGAAACAATTATTTCAAATAAAGCATCAAAAAATGCCGATGGCATTAAAACATTAGGTGGCATTATTTTACAAAAACTACTCAACTTGCATAAACCTTCCGAAACTGCTTAATGAATCCTACCTTTAAAATACCATTTTATGCGAAGGTAGCTTTGTGCTTTATTGCCTTGTTTGCTTTGGTTTTTATGCTTCATATCGGCCAGCACATTATTGCACCGATTGTTTTTGCAACCATTATCGCTATTTTATTAAATCCTTTAGTTAATTTTTTGATCCGTAAAAAATTGAATAAAGTTATTGCAATTTCAACAGCTATGCTATTGGCAATAATTTTAATAATAGTAATTCTTTACATTGTTTCTTCCCAGGTAACCATGTTCAGCGAGACCTATCCTCAATTAAAACAAAAATTTAATGTGGTAAGTTCCGACGTGGTACAGTGGATCTCAGCTAAATTTAATGTGCGCATTTCTAAAATAAACGCTTGGACAAAGGATACACAAAGCGAAGTAATAAATAATTTTGAATTCGGGCAAAAGATCACGGAAGTCGGTAGAATGGTCATTGTTGGCATGCTTTTACCAGTGTATCTCTTCATGATCCTTTATTATAAACCATTATTATTGGAATTCATTAATAGGCTTTTTCGTTCTGAGTATCACATTACTGTTGCCGAAGTGCTTGTTAAAACAAAAAATATTATTCAAAGTTATTTGATTGGCCTCTTTTTAGAAATGATCATTATAGCGGTACTTAACTCGGTTGGCCTTTTATTATTGGGAATTGACTACGCAATTATTCTTGGCATAACCGGAGCAATTGTAAATATTATTCCCTATATCGGCGGAATAATAGCAATTGCCTTGCCAATGATCATTGCTTTTGTCACAAAAGATTCTGCCACCAGTTCCCTTCTTGTTTTTTTTGTTTACATCTTCATTCAATTTATAGATAATCATTACATCATTCCAAAAATTGTAGCATCAAGAGTTCAAATAAACGCGCTCATTTCTGTTATTGTGGTTTTAGTTGGCGGAGCAATTTGGGGAATTCCCGGCATGTTCCTTGCTATTCCATTAACTGCAATATTCAAAGTTATTTTCGATCATATTGAGCCTCTAAAACCTTGGGGATTTTTATTAGGAAACATTGTTCCTACCGTTTCAAAATTTTCATTTCTTAAACAAAAAATCAAATAAATTGCCAATTGATTTAAATATAAAAGAAAAGGTAATTGCAAAACCTGCGGAAGTTTCAGAAAATCCTTACGCAAAATCCGTGAAAACTTTTTTTGTAGAGGTTACCCAATTAACCAAATTTACCTTACTTTTTTTTAAAGAAGTATTTAAGCCGCCGTTTGAATTTAATGAGCTCATCAAACAATGTTACCTTATAGGTTATAGGTCATTTCCCCTTGTAGCAATTACAGGATTTATTATGGGCTTGGTATTAACCATACAGTCCAGGCCAACACTTGCTGAGTTTGGGGCTGAATCGTGGCTACCGGCCATGGTTGCAGTTTCTATCATTCGTGAAATAGGCCCTGTTATTACCGCGCTAATTTTTGCAGGCAAAGTTGGCTCCGGGATTGGAGCCGAATTAGCTTCAATGAAAGTAACTGAGCAGATAGACGCCATGGAAGTTTCCGGAATAAATCCATTTAAGTACATTGTTATTACACGAATTTTGGCAGCCACCTTAATGCTTCCGCTTTTAGTAATAGCAGCCGATGCCATTTCTTTGTATGGCGCATACATTGGAGTTAATTTAAAAGGTGATGTTAGTTTTCATTTGTTTTTTTTAAAAGTGTTTGAAAAACTTTCATTTGCTGATATTTTACCGGCAACTATTAAAACAATTTTTTTTGGTTTTGTAGTTGGGCTCATTGGCTGTTATAAAGGGTACAATTCCAATAAAGGAACCGAAGGTGTAGGCGCTGCCGCTAATTCCGCTGTTGTTATCGCGTCTTTATCGGTATTTATTATTGATATGATCGCCGTTCAGATCACCAGCCTTTTTATAAAGTAAAAAATGGAAACTGTTGTTGAAGTAGAAAACTTAAAAAAATCTTTCGGCGTTAACGCTGTTTTAAAAAATATTAATTTAAAAATAAATAAAGGCGAAAATCTTGTTGTATTTGGCAAATCCGGCAGCGGCAAATCAGTACTTATAAAATGTTTGGTTGGTTTAATTGAACCCGATGAAGGAACGGTTATGTTACTCGGCGAAAATATTCGTGAATTAAATAAAGAGGGATTGAACCTGTTGAGAAAAAAAGTTGGCTTTTTATTCCAAAGTGCAGCCCTATATGATTCTATGAGTGTTAGAGAAAATCTTGAATTTCCGCTTCGTGGCCTAAAATCAATGCCCAAGGAAGAAATTACTGAATTAGTTTTAGAAACATTGAAAAGTGTTGGGCTGGAAGCTGCGATCGATAAAATGCCCTCTGAACTTTCGGGAGGAATGAGAAAAAGGGTTGGCCTAGCACGTACATTAATATTGAAGCCTGAAATAATTTTTTACGATGAGCCAACAACAGGCCTTGACCCTATTACATCAAAAGAAATAAGTAAACTCATTTTAGACATACAAAAAAAATACAACGCGGCTTCCATTATTATTACCCACGATGTAGAGTGCGCACGCCTTACAGCCAACCGTATGATCATTATTAAAGATGGAAAGTCGGTGGCAGAAGGAACTTTTAAAGAACTATCAGAATCAAATGACGAATGGGTTAGCTCATTCTTTAAATAAACCCGGAAAAAATATAATTATGAAAAATGCAACAGGAAATAAAATGCGGCTCGGAATATTTGTAACAGTAAGTATTGGGCTCTTTATGGCAGGCATATACTTTATAGGCCAAAGACAACAATTATTCGGAAGTACGTTTCACATTAGCGGAGTATTTAAAGATATAAATGGACTTCAGATCGGCAATAATGTGCTGTTTTCAGGTATTAATGTTGGCATTATTAACAACATAGAACAAACTACAGATACAACTGTTCGGGTAGAAATGCTTATCAACGAAGATTCAAGAAAATTTATGAAAAAAAACGTGAAGGCGATAATAGGTTCCGATGGATTAATGGGGAACAAATTGGTCACAATTATTCCGGGTGCTGATGGCAAACCTCAATTAGCCGATAACGACATCATTGAAACAACTAAAGCTGTGAGCATGGATGAAATTTTACAAAAAATAAAAATAACAAGTGATAATGCCGCTAATATAACCGGTGACCTTGCCGTTATTATGCAAAATATTCGCGAAGGAAAAGGAACAATTGGCAAACTGTTTTCAGATACAGTATTTGCAAAAACGGTTGATGAAGCGCTTGTTAATATTAAACAGGGTGCAGGCGGCTTTAAACAAAACATGAATGCTGCAAGTCACAATTTTCTTTTAAGAGGCTTTTTTAAGAAGAAAAAGAAAGAAAGCGAAAAAGAAAAGGAAAAGGAAAAAGGAACTAACAATAAATAGGAATGTGTGAATGATGCAAATTATCCCGAAAGTAATATAACATACAAAGGAAATCAACAATTACTTTTGTTTCTATAATTAAACCCGTAGGATACATTCCTTCAAAAAAAATACCAACCTATGGAATGTATCCAACGGGTTAAAAATTAAAAAATCAATTATGAAAAAATACACCCTTCTTTTATTAAGCTCAATTCTTGTTATCTCAGCCTGTGTTTCAAAAAAGAAATACCATAACGAACAAGCCAAAGTAAACCATTTACGAACTGATAGTTTGGGTACCCATGCAGGCTTAAAAGATTGTAATACAAAAGTGGCTGAACTCGAAAAGGGAAAAGCCGAAGTTCAAAAATCATTACAGGATCTTTCTGCAACCGCACAAAACTCGATGGAAATTTCTAAAATGACCATTGCCGACCAAGCCAAACGTTTAAAAGATCTTCAAACCTTAATTCAATCTCAAAAAGATATTCTTAATAAACTTAAAAAGACCGTTGCTGACGCGTTAATTAATTTTAAGCCCGATGAATTAAGCGTGCAGTTAAAAGACGGAAGGCTTTATGTATCACTTCAGGAAAAATTATTATTTAAATCGGGCAGTGCAGTTGTAGATCCAAAAGGAAAAGAAGCGCTGTTAACTTTAGCAGGCGTTTTATTTACAACCCAAGATATTGGAATTATGATCGAAGGCCACACAGATAATGTTCCGGTGAGCGGCAAATACGAGGATAACTGGGCGTTAAGCACAGCACGTTCTACAGCCATTGTGCGCATTCTTACAAAAGATTATAAAGTAGATCCTAAATTAATTACCGCGGGAGGAAGAGCTGAGTTTTATCCAATAGAGGATAACGGGACTGTAGAAGGAAAAGCGCGAAACAGAAGAACCGAAATTATTTTATCGCCCAATTTAAAAGAACTTTTTAAATTGCTTAATCAATAAGCATGAGTCATCGGATCAGCTTATCGTCTATTAAAACTTTACCACCGAAAAAAATAACTAAGGCAAAAGTAAAAAGTATAACCTTTAGGCTGATAAAAGAACTTGCGGAGATCCAGGATAAATTATACGCGCAAAAAAAGTATTCTGTCTTAATAGTTTTGCAAGGCATGGATACCGCCGGTAAAGACGGAGCTGTAAAGCACGTTTTTTCGGGCGTTAATCCTGCGGGATGTAATGTAAAATCATTTAAGGTACCAACGAGCGAGGAAATTTCTCACGAATTCTTGTGGCGGATCAATAAAGAATGTCCTGCAAAAGGAATGATCCAGATCTTTAATCGCTCGCATTACGAAGATTTATTGATCCCGAAAGTAAATAAACAATTATCGGATAAGAGCCTTAAAGAGCGTATCCATGAAATAAATGCCTTTGAAAAAGGATTAGTGAAAGATAATACTATTCTGATGAAATTTTTCTTAAACATATCTCATGAAGAGCAGTTAAAGCGCTTAAAAAGTAGAAAAAATGACCCGCATAAACGATGGAAATTTCAAAAAGAAGACGTTGTTGACATTGGCAAACACGATAAATATAAAAATGTGTACCAACTTCTCTTAAATAAATGCGCTACAGCAAAGCCCTGGCAAATAATTCCGGCCGATAAAAAATGGTTTAAAAATTACATGATCCTTAATTCGATAGTACTTGAACTGAACAAATATGACATCAATTACCCTGTTTTGAAATTGAAAAACATATTGAAGTAAGGTAAACAAGGGTATTCTTCCTTTTATCTCAAATACCCGCCAATAAAGTTATTTACCCTTTAGGGAATAATAGTGAAATATTTCGCGTATCGAACTCTAATGAGCAATGTCCCGATCCACTCGGGAACAAGAAAATAAACGCCGGAAATCGTCCCCTATCCTTCCATTTAAAAAAATTTTTAACTTGTTTTATTTTTAGTACATTTGCAGTCCTTAAACTTAAAAAAATAAGGTATACGGTAGGTATAGCTCAGTTGGTTAGAGCATCGGTTTGTGGTACCGAGGGTCGTGGGTTCGAGTCCCATTACTTACCCTTCTAACAATTTCAAATTGTTTCAAAAGCGTTCATTCTCTAAGGGGATGAGCGCTTTTTGCGTTTTCGGGATTTCATATTATTTCATCTATTCAACCCCCAAATCGGTGGCCAGTTTTCCAAAAAAGGCATAGGTCACCGAATTAGAATGCCAATTAATACCCGCATTAAAAAACCCTTGAAAGCTTTGTCTATCAAGGGTTTTTAATTTTCAATGTTTTTCTAAAAACTTCATTTTTGTACTTGCCTCTTTCATTTTCTTCATCGTCCATATAGTGTTTTTCCATACTTTCATGGTCGGTAACTTTGTAAGCATTTTGTCCCATTACTTACCAAAAAAAAAGTCCTTGAATCTTCAAGGACTTTTTAATTTAGCGAATATTAAAGAACGTTCCGCACGCTCAATTATTTTTTGCTTTTTGCTGTATCCATTTTAATACCATTTGTAATTTGCAATCATCTAATTTTCCTGTCGGCGGCATGGGACTCGATGCAGAGATCATTTGCGCGTAAAGCAAACTGAAATTCGGGGTCACTGTATCAATGTACCCGCTCCCGCTTTTGTTCAACGCGGCATACGCCGCCGCCGGTTCCAGGTTTAAATTGCCTGCCGCAGAACCGCCGGAATGACAACCGCCTGTATTACAATACGCGTTAAACAAGGGCGTCATATCCTGCGCGAAAGAAACCGTTGATGGAACAACGCACTGCACTTCCACTTTAGGCAGTTTTCCTACATCTTTAGTACAACTGCATACAAAGCAAATAAATAAAATAAAATATACTCTTTTCACTTTAGTCATTCATTGATCTAAAAAAGTTCAATTAAAATATATTTTTATAGTTCTTTTATTATTTATTCGTAACTAAACATCAGCGGAATGTTGTTTGCAACTTGGTTTGAAAGGACGCTTCCATTATCAGCAACTGTGTACACAGAAAGATTGGCAACAGTATGCAATACAATTGCGTTAAACAATTTGTTGTAATCAACAGTTATATGAATGTACTGCGTTTGATTAGAACTAACAGTGTAGTTCTGATCCGGCATTGTAATGCTTCTTAAATGGACATTTGTCCCAATTCTATAAGAAAACGGACGCATTTGAGATAATGTTCCGTTAGCCGCAGTTGACGTATCTATTTTTCCCTGAAAATTAGCGAAGATATAACCTGAAGGTTGAGCAGTAGCACCAAACCACATATTTGCTTTATTTAAAGTACTGTCGCTTAAAGCAGGACTAGATGTGTTTGTTGACGCCGATAAACCTACATTAAATTTTATGGATTTATAATTGCCGGCCGGAACACTGCCAAGATTATATTGCTCAACTTGCATTAATTTACAAATGTTGCCTGAAATATCAAAGGTAGAACCGTCGGATTTTACCAGTTGTATTGACGAAATATAAAATTGCGCAATGTTTACAGATATTTTTCTTCCGCCCGTCATGGTATAAGTTTGAGTAACATAGGTATCCACTTCATTTGTATCCACATTTGTGTGCAGATGAAGGAATACTGTTCCGTTGGCCGGAGGCGGCTCAGGTGTAGGGTCTGGTGTTGTGGTTTTCTTTTTACATGCTGTTAAAGCGATAGTTAAAACGGAAGCCACGAAGAATAAATTTTTAATATTTTTTTTTCATACTTGTTAATTTTTAGTTTTTGTTATTTTGTTTTATTTATTTTTTTAAAAAGAGATCTGCCATCCGGCATTAATTATTTGTGTTGTTTTCATTTGAATACCCATAACATTTTGGTAAAAAGGCATTCCGCATTCCACTAAAAACTGGTTTCCCTTTAATTTCCCTTTGGGGATAAGAAAGTTTACACCAAGATAAGCCCCAACTCTTTGGCCCCCGTAATTTTTTGAATTGGCCATTGGGTCGGTGGTGCGATAGGGCGAAACTTCTTTATCAAAACCATACATTTTTCCGGAAGTAGTTCCTTCAGCGCGAAGCGAAGAGCTGATCCAGTTATTCCACCTATAAGAAAACCATGAAGTAGCGGTGGCGTTATTTCCGTAGCTGTAACCGTTTGAGTTTACTCCGCAGTTAATTATGCCGGTTGCCTGAACGCCCCATGAAAGGTGACGGGAATTACCGGTGTAAGTAATACCGGGAAGCCAGCCATAAGTGCCGGCGCCCAACTGCATCCCGTAAGTTTTACGGGAATCGTATCCCATACTGATACCATGCAAAGAAATGTTTCCGGTTGGAATGTTTAAACCATTACTAACGAGTAATTCATGATTTTTATTTTCGATGATCTTAATCAGAACATACACTTTGGTATCGCTGAATCCTTGCGATCGGTCTTTCATGCTCATGGTTTTATTCATTTCTTCCATACTCATGTTGCCCATGTTCATCC
>JANYBY010000265.1 GCA_025360565.1 Bacteroidota bacterium | reverse complement strand
TCTTGCATTTGTTAAATCTAAGACAACAAGCGTTGTCTCAACATAAATTCTAATTGCTCGTTTATTTTTAAAACCTTTTGCATTAATTCTTTATTTTCTTCCCTTAAAAAATAAACTTCCAGCGCATTATCTATAGCAATTTTTAAGGAGGCCTCTTCAAAAGGTTTCATAATATATTTGTACACATTTCCTTTATTTATCGCGTCAATCACGGTTTCCGTATCCGCATAACCGGTAAGTAATATCCTAATAGGATCGGGATATTCTTTTAGTATTGATTCCAGGAACTCCACGCCGGTTGTGCCCGGCATACGTTGGTCGGTAATTATTATCTGGATCTTTTTTTCACGCAATATCAGTTCCCCTTGGGCGGCCGACTCTGCCGTATCTATATTATAATACCTTCTGAAATTTGCCTTAAACGCGGTTAAGTTGTGTACTTCATCGTCAATGTAGAGTATATTTGATTCTTTTGCTACCATTTATTACATTTAAAATAAAGTATTTTGGATGAATGCTTTTCAAAGTTAGTCTTTTTAAATATCTTGTCAAAGAATAAATCATGGAAAATTATCTAAATCATTTTATTTCTCAAACTAAAATTAGTTCAACGCTTTACAAACCTTTGTTTTTTAAACTTAGTCAGGAAAAAGACATGAGTGAGCTAAAAAAATTATTTTCATCTAAAAGCCCTATCGAAGTTTTTGATGAAATGTTTGGGCAATTAGAAGAATACATAAAGTCTAAAAATCCAAAAAAAGTATTCAGCAAAAACGAATTAACACAAGCAGCCAAAGATCACTTGGGTAAAACACCAATTGAAAATTACGGCGTATGGGTTTACTATCCTTGGTCTAAAAGACTCGTTCATATTTTAGACGAAGAAGAATTTATTGAAGTAAGAACAAACCGTAACCAATATAAAATAACCCCGGCCGAAAAATCTGTTCTCGCAAAAAAAAAGATCGGCATAATTGGCCTATCCGTTGGCCAATCTATTGCCCTTACTATTGCCATGGAAAGAAGCTGTGGCGAATTAAGAATTGCCGATCATGATATTTTAGAATTGAGTAATTTAAATCGCATAAGAACCGGCGTGCACAATTTAGGCATTGCAAAAACAATTGCAGTTGCTCGGGAAATTGCGGAGTTAGATCCTTTTTTTAATGTAATCTGCTTCCATGATGGAATTACGGAAGAAAATATTGATGATTTTATTTTGAAAAATACTAAACTCGATATTCTTATTGATGAATGTGACGGATTACTTATTAAAATTTTATGCCGTCAAAAAGCAAAAAAATATGGCATACCGGTTGTAATGGATACTTCCGACAGGGGAATGTTGGATGTTGAAAGATTTGACCTTGAACCCGAAAGACCCATTCTGCATGGTTTGATTGATCATTTAGATCTTGATAAAGTTAAAGATGCAAAAACAAACGAAGAAAAAATTCCTTATGTGCTCCCAATACTTGGCGCGGATACAATTTCAACCCGAATGAAAAATTCAATGCTTGAAATAAAAAAAACAATAACTACTTGGCCACAACTCGCCTCTTCTGTTACGCTTGGAGGTGGAATGACCTCGGATGTTTGCAGAAGAATATTGCTTAACGAATTTCACGATTCAGGAAGATATTTTGTAGATCTGGAAGAATTAGTGGCGGATAAAAAAAAATAATATAATTAACGATGCCAAAAATAAAGGTCAGTGGTTTTAGGGCAGTAAACGAAATTGAAAAGTGCGAGGTGTACCTTAAGGGCCACATGCAGGTGCTGATCGATTATAATGTGATGAAAATAACTTCCTATAATAAATCATGGATGAGTAACCCGGCCGCTTATGTTCTTGTTGCCGAGGACGCGGATAGCGGCGAAATGATAGGAGGCATTCGGGTTGAAGTAGCAAAAGGTTTATATCCATTACCGATTGAAACGGCCATTGGCTCAATGGATAATAGAATTTATGATATTGTGCGGCAATTCGCAATTGACGGCGGAGTAGGAGAGCTTTGCGGTTTATGGAATTCAAAAACTGTAAAGGGAATTGGAATAAGTTTTTTTTTAACACGCGCTGCCATCGCGGTTGTTAACCAGTTAAGATTTAAAACAATGGTGGGTATTTGCGCGGAATACACTTTAAAAATGTTTACCGATGTAGGTTTTGAAATAAACACCGCGTTAGGAGATGATGGCAAATTTCCTTATCCGGATGAAAGATATATTACAAGGTCTCTCGGAATTTTAAATGCCGAAACGCTTGAATCAGCAAACCCATATGATAAAGAAAGAATGTTTGGGATAAGAAATAATCCGGTGCAAACGAGAGAAGAGGTTGGTATTAAAGGTGTTGTTGAAATTGATTATGACCTTATTATACGTGACGTGGATAACATACTATACGATCAAGAAAATACTGTTTTAAAATATACTGCACCCTCTAAAAATATTTCATGAAACACTTTAAAATTCTTGCGCTGCTATTATTGCAAAATATATGTTTGGCACAAAATGTATATGTTTACTCAGGTTCAAATAACTCGTTACTTGTTGGGAATACATTCTTACAAATTTTGGAAGACAAAACTAATTCCTTAACGGCGGATGATGTTTTGCTTTCCAAACAGTTTAAAACTAACTCACTTTCTGTTCCTAATTTAGGGATTTCAGGTTCTGCCTTCTGGTTAAAATTCGAATTAAAAAATTTAAGTGAAGAGGGCCTATTGTTGGATCTTGCCTATCCAAATATTGACGAGGTTGAATTGCATACCATTCTTCCTGATACCCACACGGTAGAAAAAATGGGTAAGTACATTCCATTCGGCAAACGCAATTACATTTATCCGGGGTACGTTTTCAAATTAAATATTTCTAAAAATTCAACTGCCTTGATCTTAATTAAAATTATGAGCGGCGGACAAATAATGGCACCAATATATATTGGAAGCAAGAGTGACGTATTTGAAAAGATAAGATCTGAAAATCTTTTTATCGGAATATTCTCGGGTATAATGCTGGTTATGTTCTTTTATAATTTATTTATTTATTTTACTGTAAGAGACAAAGTTTATTTATATTATGTAGCTTATATTTTAATGGTTGGCCTGGTTCAGCTTTGCCTGCTAGGTTATACCTTTCAGTTCTTATGGCCAAATTCAGTATGGCTTGCACAGCACAGTGTTTATTTATTAAGCCCATTATCCTGCATCGCTATTATAGAATTTATTAAGGTGTTTTTAAGAACAAAAGAATTTACCCCAAAATTGCATAAAGGATTTTATATTCTAACCTCAGTTTACATATGCTATATAATTTTAGATCTGTTTAATTATGGTGACGAAGCCTATAACATAATTCAACTTTGTGCTTTAATTTTATCGGTATATATCCTTATAGTAGCGTTTAAAATAATGCGAAAGAATTACCACCCTGCCAAATTTTTATTCTACGCATGGGTTGTTTTTTTAATTGGCGTGTTTGTTTATGCCTTAAAGGATGTTGGCGTTTTGCCATACAATAGCTACACTGTACTTACAATGCCCGTTGGATCGGTTATTGAAACAATTCTGCTTTCTTTTGCGTTGGCTGACAAGATCAACACTTATAAAAAAGAAAAAGAAGAATCTAAGGCCGCCGCTTTTGAATTACTGAAAGAAAATGAAAGGATCATTACCGAACAGAATGTATTATTGGAATCAAAAGTAAAAGAAAGAACCGTTGAACTTGAAGCAAGTAATAAAAGTTTGGTTGAAACCAGAGCGCAATTGGTTAATGTTGAAAAGATGGCTTCCATCGGACAGTTAACCGCGGGCATTTCGCACGAAATAAATAACCCCATTAATTTTGTGGTTTCAAATGTTAAACCTCTTAAACGCGATATGGACGATATTTTAAGTTTGCTTGATAAGTACACTAAAATTACAGATGAAAAAGGCCTCACAGAAAAATTAAAAGAAATAAATGAACTGAAAGAAAAGCTCGACCTGGAATACACCATTAGTGAAATAAATCTATTGCTTGATGGGATAGATGAAGGCGCAAACAGAACAGCCGAAATTGTTAAAGGGTTAAAGCATTTTTCGCGAACAGACGAAGAAATTTTAAAGAATTGCGATATTCATGAAGGAATTGATTCAACACTTTCAATTCTTACAAACAACATTGTTAGTGCAAATATTAAATTAACAAAAAATTACGGCCAATTGCCGCTTATAGAGTGTAATCCCGGTAAATTAAACCAGGTATTTTTGAATGTTATTAATAACGCTGTTCAGGCAATATCGGCACGCAAATATACCCGTAGCGAAGGAGCCATTTCAATCACTACAAAAGTTGTGCCTAACGCAATTGAGATCAGTATTAAGGATAACGGAATAGGAATTCCAAAAAGCAACTTCACTAAAATATTCGATCCCTTTTTTACCACCAAAGAAGTGGGTCAAGGAACAGGCTTGGGCCTTTCGATAGTTTACGGAATAATTAATAGCCATAACGGCCGCATTGATGTTATTTCCGAAGAAAATATTGGTTCAGAATTTATTATACATTTACCGGCACAAACAAAACCTGTTTTTCGGTAATATATTCCTTTTAATTAAAATATTTAATACCCAAAATTTGATAAAGATGAAAAAGGAAAAAATAAAAGTGTTGTATGTAGATGATGAAGTAAATAATTTAATTTCTTTCAGGGCCAATTTCAGAAATATTTACGAGGTACACACAGCTGAATCTGCCAAAGAAGGTATAAACATTCTTAACGAAAAGGAAATAAATGTGATCATCACCGATCAAAGAATGCCAAAAGTAACAGGTGTACAATTCCTTGAATCTGTTATTGATAACCACCCCTTCCCTGTTCGGATCATTCTTACCGGTTTTACAGATATTGACACGGTTATTGAAGCAATTAATAAAGGGCAAATATTTAGGTATATTATGAAGCCTTTTGATATTGAAGAATTAAAATTGATAATTGATAACGCACACGACCTGTTTTGGTTCAGAAAAAACAGCAAGGATGCCCTTGTTAATTATAAACACTTGTTTGATAAATCAACCGAAACCATTTTTACCGCCAATGCTTCCGGAAAATTAATAGAAATGAGCAAAGCCGGACTTCAGCTTTTTAAAATAAGTACAACGGAGTTAGAAACAACCTATCTATCTTATTTGTTTATTAATAGCGAAGAGTATAAAAAAGTTTTTTTTCAATTAAAGAATAATGATTCTATTATTGATCTGCCGGTAAAATTAAAAAGTTCGGGTAATGAGGTTGTTGAAGCTCTTCTGTCAGTATCGGCGATCACGATCAATAATACCATCACCGGCTTTCAAGGGATGATCCGCGATATTACAAAGCAGAAAGAAATTGAGGGGCTTGTAATGAGAACAATTATCGAAACCCAGGAAAATGAACGCATACGCATCGGCAAAAATCTGCACGATAGTGTTGGATCTATGCTTGCCGCTGTAAAAGTAATGTTACATGGCTTGTCGTTTAAAAACGAAGCGTTAAAAAAAGATCCCGAAATGGCAAAAGTATTCAACGCGCTAAACTCTACCATCATTGAAATGCGCAACATTTGTTTTAATATAATGCCAAAGTCGCTTGAAATAATGGGCTTAACCGAGTCGGTAAAAGAGTTGTGCAGGTTAATTGAAGTACCTAACGCCATTGAATTTGACCTTTTAGTTTCTCCCGGCTTTCCTAAATTAAATTCTCAGCTCGAAATATCTATTTTCAGAATAGTTCAAGAATTCATTAATAACTCTTTAAACCATGGCAAAGCCACAAAAATTAGTTTAGAATTCAGTAACAAGGCCAACAAAGTGTATATAAAATTAAAAGATAATGGAATTGGTTTTAATGCCGATTCGCTTAAGGCGGGATTTGGCATCAAAAATATCAAGTCAAGGGTACAATCATATAATGGCGAATTAAACATTAGTAGTTTTCCTTATTTAAGCACAGAGTTTAATATTACTTTTCCTTTAATGAATTTAACCGAATCTGTTCAACCAAATTAAATATCTTTATTCATACCATTTTGTCCCGCTTCTTTCTTCTGTAAGAAATTTGAAATAATTGTAAATAGTTGCATTCTTTTTCAGCTTAATTTTGTCGATATAAATCACAGTAAATGAACCCTATCAACCTTATACGCACCTTAGCATTAGATGTAATTGTTTTGATCTGCGTTGCTGTTTACTCCATAATTTAATTAAAATGAAACTTATAGAAATACTGATACTTATCCTCATCACCCCAATTTTTATAATAATTATTTATGGCGTTTATTGGTACCGCAAGCTTTTAAAAAAGGATCAAGACCTAGCGCTTTTTCGGGATTTTATTGAGCATCTGTAAAACTGTTTCCTGCAAGAAAATTTTCACAGGCGAATTCAATTTAAAAGGCAGAGTATTTCTACCCGAAAAAATAAAACCAATGTTTTCCTAATTTTAGCATTGTCAAAATTTTTTTAAATATTTTTACTGCATTTTTTATAATTTTTAATTTTGATCAACCCATACTAGCTCTTCAGTCTTAACACCAAGTTTCTTAGCTTTGTTTAAATATTGTTGCTTAATTTCTGCAGGTATTGTTTTATCGCGACTTAAGATCCACGTATATTTTGAACTTTCTCCAATCACAAGGGCATATTTATAATCTTTATCTAAAGCCACAATATTATATTGCGAATAAAATGGTCCAAAAAAAGAAACTTTTAACCGCCCTTCATCAACTTTATCCACTGCCTTTGCTTTACCTATACTCTCTTCCCATTTACCCTTTTTTGTATGGTATCCTTTATTGTCCACTTTAATTGTACTATCTTCTTTCAGTGTATAAGTTGCAGTTACGTGATCCAGGCCTTTCTCCCATTTATAATCAAGCCGGGCTATCTCGTACCACGTTCCCAAATATTTCCGGGGTTCAAAATTATGAACTACTTCTACATTGTTTGACATAAGACGAAAAGCAAATAATGTTGCGAATATGCCCAAACTAAAACTGATCAAAGATATTTTGTTAGATAGTTTCATAATGAAGCTTTTTTAATAATGTGAAATTTACTTCCAAATATCATTTCTGTGAGATACAAAGTAATTTACAAAGGGATAATTAACGTTACATTTATTTAGGATTTTGTTTCACAAATCAAACTTCTTTGATCGTATTATTACTTTTACACTTTTTTTTAAGTCGGATGGAAGCTGTAACAACATAAACTATTTATACTTTTTAAAGTTTCTTTCATCCCGCAATACACTCTGTTAATAAGATTTATTTGTTTTAAAGGGAAAGGAAACCTATCTTTGCGCCACCATAATAGAGCTTTATACATCAAAAATTATATTGCGGGATAGAGCAGGGGTAGCTCGTTGGGCTCATAACCCAAAGGTCGTTGGTTCGAATCCATCTCCCGCTACCATTAAACCCCCGAAATTCGGGGGTTTTTTACTGAATTAACATGACTAAACACAAAGCGGGTTTCGTAAACATCATCGGATGTCCGAATGTTGGAAAATCAACATTGCTCAATGCCTTGGTGGGAGAGCGCTTAAGCATTATCACTTCAAAAGCGCAAACAACCCGCCATCGCATTATGGGCATAGTAAGCGGTGAGGATTATCAAATTGTTTTTAGCGATACGCCTGGTATCATGAAACCCATGTACAAATTGCAGGAAAAAATGATGCATTTTGTTATCAGCGCTATGAACGACGCTGATCTTTTTCTACTCATCACCGATATTTACGAAGATATTCAGTTAGAAGATTCCTACCTCGAAAAGTTACAACGATCAAACACGCCAATATTACTCCTCATTAATAAAGTGGATGTAGCCACCCAGGAAAAACTGGAAACAAAAGTGCAGGAATGGGCCGCCAAACTGCCAAAGGCCGAGATTCTGCCTATTTCGGCATTGCAAAAATTTAATCTGGATAAAGTAATGGAAAAGATCCTGAAGTTACTTCCCGATGGTGAGCCTTTTTATGATAAAACCGAATTTACAGATAAACCTGAACGTTTTTTTGTAAGCGAAATTGTGCGCGAAAAAATATTACTGAATTATAAAAAAGAAATTCCATACAGCGTTGAGATAATCGTAAATACCTTTAAAGAAGAAGAAACTATTATTAGAACCCAGGCCGATATTTTAGTTGAACGCGACAGCCAAAAAGGGATCATAATAGGCAATAAAGGTGAAGCCTTAAAACGCGTGGGAACCCAGGCCAGAAAAGACCTTGAAGCTTTTTTTCAAAAACAAATTTACCTTGAGCTATTTGTAAAAGTTGATAAAGATTGGCGCAGTAATGATACGCGCTTAAAGAATTTCGGATATTGATCCTCTAAATAAAAAAGGGAAACTTTCCGTTCCCCTTTTTACCTATAACTTATTTCCTTTTGCCTAATAATAAACCGGCCTTCTCACCTCACTAATGTGTTTGCTGAAACGGATCACCTGTCTTGTATAACCATACTCATTATCATACCAAACATAAAGCACTATGCTTCTGCCATCAGGCGAAATGATCGTGTTCTGACTGTCAAATACACTGGCACAAGGGTTGCCAATAACATCTGTACTCACTAATTCGTTACTGAAAGCAAACTGAATTTGTTCAACCAAAGCTCCTTCAAGGGCGTAACGTTTTATTATTTCGTTAACATCATCTTTTGTAACTTTTTTACTGATGTTCAAATTCAAAATAGCCAAACTCACATTTGGCGTTGGTACCCTTACAGAATTAGCCGTAAATTTTCCGCTTAATTGCGGCAACACTTTTTTAATGGCGCTCTCCGCCCCTGTCTCGGTAATTACCATGTTTAATGCTGCTGAGCGCCCACGGCGATATTTTTTGTGATAATTATCCAATAAATTTTGATCGTTGGTATAGGAGTGTACCGTTTCAATATGTCCTTTTTCAATTCCTAATTCTTTATCGATCACAAAAAGTATTGGCATAATGGCATTTGTAGTGCAACTTGCCGCCGAAAAAATAGTTTCTTTTTTTACATCCACCGTTTCGTGATTAACGCCATGCACCACATTAGGCACATCGCCCTTTGCAGGCGCGGTAAGCAATACCTGCGAAATACCTTTGGATTTTAAATGCAAGCTTAAAGCTTCACGATCGCGGTAAATACCTGTATTATCAATTACAAGCGCGTTATGAATGCCGTAAGCTGTATAATCAATGGTATCAGGCTTATCGCCATTTATCATGTGCACAGTGTGCCCGTTAATTATCAACGCTTTATTTACAAGATCTTCAATTACAGTTCCGGGAAAAGGGCCATGAACAGAATCTGTACGAAGTAGATCTGCACGTTTTACAATTTCTTCATCGCTGTTACCGCGTGTTACAATTGCCCGCAAACAATCGTCTGGGACCGCTTCAAACAACATCAGGCGGCCGGTGGTCGTCGCCAGGACTTCGATCCTGGGTTCAGTACCAACGACTCGTTCAACTATTTCCTGTCGCGGCGGCCGAATCGACCGCCACAGCCGGCCCGCAAAGTTCTCTGACGCCAGCCCGTCCAACCCATGTCGCGTCG
>JANYBY010000135.1 GCA_025360565.1 Bacteroidota bacterium | reverse complement strand
ATTTTCAATGTGCAGCCAATCCAAGGGGTGAGGGTGAATATCAATTTGCGCTTCGCCCCCGTACAATTGGGCTTTTGTTTGTATAAATTTAAATACCGGGTAATTATTTCCGGCTTCCGAATAAATAGAATCTCCTCCGTTAAGCCCCGAAAGTTTTTGATTAAAAATATAATTGTCTATCATATTATTAAAAACTTCGGCACTGGCCGAAACGTGTTTGCTGTCAAAAAATATTCCCACATCCTGTTGTAAATTAAATTCGGGCTTTAAATTTCCGTCTCCCAATTGTTCAAAGCCTGTGCCCGGGTGTATGCCTTTGGCCGAGATCTCTGATATGTTTGGCGATCTGTAACCCCGCGCAATATTTGCTTTTATTAAAAAGTGTTCGGTAATGTTATAGGTTAAGCCAAAACTTCCCGAAAATCCGGTAAAGGTATGTTTGTAATCGCTGAATTGTTTAATGGCAAGGGCGGGATCATTTGTTTTTACATTAAATCCTGTTAATGGATCTGTTTTAGTGAAAAGTATATCGTTTTCAAATGATCGTGTATCAAAACGTGCGCCTGCTGCCAGATCAATTTTGCCAATATTTTTTTTGGCATAAATAAAAGGAGCTATATCAAAGATCTTGTACGCAGGAATTACAAATTCAGTTCCTGCATCTACATTATTTGTTTGGTACATTCCGTTAATACCAATGGCTCCTTCCCAACCTTTTTTTTCCGGAAAATAATATTTCAGATCGTATGTAGCGGTTTGCAGTTTTAAGTAGAGGCCTGCAACATCGGGCTTTTGCGGGTGCGCGTACTCTCTGCGTAAACTTTGCTGGTAACCCAAACGCAAAGCCAGTTTACTTTGGCCCAAAATAAAATTGCTCGACGAAAAAACGCGGTAATGCTGCACGCGCTGGTGTATTGGGTTTATGGCAAACGAATTTAATTGGGCGTTGTTTACAATTTCTCTCAGCGTATCTTGTTCCGAAATTTGTTTTGTAAACTTTCGTGTGGCCGAATCACGGCTGCCATCCGGAATTTCCTGCGAGTTATCGTATAAACTAAAATTAATGTGTGAGTAACCCCATTTTCGATTAATGCCAATGTGCGCGTTCACATCTTTTTCTTTAAAGCCTGTATTAAAAACTCTGCCATCAAATTTATTTCTAAAATTGGTGGCTTCTTTTAAAGAGCCTCGCATGCCCCAAATAAAACCTTTTGTATTACCCGCAAAGTCAAGCGAACCTGCCCGCAAACCGTTATTGGTTTGGTTATTTGTTTGTACGCTGCCCTTAATTGTGCCTTCGGGTAAAGGGTTAGCGGGCAGTAAATTTACAACTCCCGCAAGCGCGTCCGATCCGTAAATTAAACTCGCCGGACCTTTTACCACTTCTATCCTGTTAATTAAAAACTGATCCACTTCAATGCCATGCTCGTCGCCCCAGGCTTGTCCTTCTTGCCTAACACCATCAAACAAAGTTAAAATACGGTTGTAACCAAGGCCGCGTATAAATGGTTTTGAAACATTGGGCCCGGTGGATAATGCATTTACTCCGGGCACTTTTACAAGCGCGTCAATAATATTTGTGGCGGTATTTTCTTGTAAATATTTTTGATCAATAAAAGCCATGGGCACGGGGTTGCGTTTTATTTCGGTGCTTTTAGAAAGGCCGGTAACAACTACCTCGTTGGCCTCAATGGCCGATTCCTCTAAGTCTGCATTAAGCGTATTGGTGAGCGCAAGATCAATTGTTTTTAAAATGGTTTTATAGCCCGTTAATTTAATTTGAATGAGCGCTTTTATTTTAGGCAAATTATTAATTTCAAAAGTGCCGTCGGCTTTAGAAACAGTTCCGTTCTTAAGATCCGGAAAATAAATAACAACGCCGGGCAAAGCCTCGCCGTTCTCTTTACTTTTTAGGGTTCCTGTTAATTTTATTTGCGCGTTTAAAATATGCGCGAAAAAAATAACAAGAATTATTAAAATTCTTTTCATCGTAAAATGATTTCTGCCCCCAAGGGCAAATTTGTAAAAATTAATGAATGCTTATCTTTTTAAAAAGATAATTCCGAAGCAAAAAAATTAAGCCGCAGGCGGGCCTCTTGCCGGAACGTTACGAAAATGAAAATTAAAATAAGTCGAGGGGTAAGTACTTTTTATCTCGGCAGTAAATACGGGCGCTGTTTTTTCAAAGATCAATAGCTGTGGACTATTATAAACAGGGGCGGTAGTTTTTAAAATTTCGCAATGTGTATGTTTTTTTTCAACGTGCGTGCCAAGGTGCGCATGGTATTTAGCGCAAAAGTCGTGCTCGGTATCTTCGTGGTTGGCAAACAACTCGTGCAAGGTGTGCGTTGGTAGCATGGCCCACGAAAAAGTAAGTAGTAAAAAATACGCTAAATATTTATTTATAATTTTCAGAGCATCGAAGATAATGAATTTGTGGGTTAAAGACAAATATTTGGGCGACCCCTTCGGGCCGGGCTGTCACTACTCGCTAGGCGGGCTCCGCCACGCCTGAGCTCAAACAGGCCGTTCCATCCCTGTCGCGGATCCCGTCGAATAACGATCCGTTTGGGTTTCGGTCATGCATCCCTCAGGTCTTGCCTCTTGCTTCCCTTAGAATTCCGACACTAATCATCTACCCCTTTTCCCTTGAGAATTTGGGGTATATATTTTTTTATTCTTGTTTCGCGAGTAACGGTTTGTTTGGCCGACGAAAAATAAAGCAGGTATCCTCTTTGCCTTCCCGGTGTTAAAGCGTAAAATGCTTTTTTTAAAGCGGCATTCCCTGCTAATTTGGTTTTAAATTCTTCAGGCATTTTAAATTCCGTTGTTTTTTTAAATTCCACTTTCAAACCTTTTTTTTCTATTTCAATGGCTTCTTTAATATAGGTTTTTAAACTTGTTTGCAGTTCAACTATTTCTTTGGCATTAGTAAATCGTATTTGCCGTGCAGCCTGTACATTTTCGGTTTGTTGAATTAAAAGTTTTTTTGGATCTTTCATAATGGCGCCTTTAAAAAATAAGTACGCGCAATATTCTTTAAACACGTGTATTAAAACAATGTTGTTGCCGTTAAGTGTATAACAGGGGCAGCCCCATTTTAATTCTTCGGTGAGTCCGGAGGCGAGAGCGATGGTTCTTAATGTTTCAATTTCTTCAAGCCAATTTTTATGTTTGGTAAAAAACCAATCAACTTTAGAATTACTCTTTATCATTTAATTTAATTTTTGTTTTTAAAATATTTTTTATTGCGCTTCCCGGTACTTTTTGATCGAATCTGATCTGTATAGTTTTTGATCCGGTAGCATAGCCTTTTTTTTCGAGGGCTTGGCGGTCTTTATTTTCGAGCACGCCCTTTGCAATGCCAAAACTAACATGATTTTTATATACGGCAAAACCGGCAAGAGCGCCATTGTATTTGTAAAAGGGCACATTCCAACTAATACTTTCTTCAGCCTTTGGCACCGCCGATCTTATTATTTCTCTGATCTGTTTAAGCACAGGCTGCGCTTCTTTTGCCGAATGGGCAATATAAGCATCCACATCTTTTACTTTTAATGTTTTCATTTGGCTTTATAATATTATAAACGATATTAAAGATACTAAATTTAATGGGAGCGCTGGCTACCTAGACGGTGTTATAGGTTGGCCACCGCACACAGTATTTCTGTCGGTGTCCGCATATTTTACCTTGGGAAAACATAGCCTGGCTTAAATATATGAATGTTTGAATTGTCTTTTACTCCATTGACTTTGTAACTTTTCATGTCACATGCCCAACCTAAATAAGCGTCTCCGTAAAATTGTTCCCAGTCGGATTCAATGTCACTTACTTTATATTCAAGCGAATCAGCTGTAATTACTATAAAGTCAACGTCAGCATTTATTTCGTCAGGTATATGGATGTTACGCTCTTTTCTTTTGTTTTCCCATACATCTGGCTTTAGCGAAGCCAAATAGTCTCGGTCCATAACGGATTTATATTCTTTAATGAATTCTTTAAAGTCTGAACCTTTTTTATAAGTCCGAAAAACGGTAGTCTTAACGCTTGCGTAGTCGAACCCGTAACTTATTAAAAGATGATTTATTACATTGCATGTCGAGTCGGGATGCGGTTCGTCGGGCGAGCGATTGTTTGAATGTCCGTTTTCTGTTTGGTCATTGCAGGAAATGGTCAATATGACACAAGAAATAATTATTAAAAGTCTGTTTGTCATTTTCGTCTGTCCGGTGGCTTACGTTTTGCGGCCTTGCGCCGTTTTTTGCTTTGTCAAGTTACGCATTTGAGCGCTAACCCGCAAAAAATGGAGCAAGACCGCTGTTAGCACCTGCTTTGGTTACTAACATTAAACAACGCTTGAGTGTCCGCATATAAGTCTGTCACATTATTTGGAAACAATAATTTTGTTTGTATTTGTCCCATGCTTACTTGAAATACGTAATAAGTAAATGCCATTAACTAAACTGTTGTCTACAATAGCAGTTGTCCCGTTTATTGTCAAGCTAAATACTTGAAGTCCTGTCATATTATACAAGATTACAGTTTGGCTGTCTGTTGTGTTTGGTTTAATAGTAAATACACCTTGACAAGGGTTTGGGTAAATTTCATTTTGCAATACAAACGGGCTTGTCGGCTCTTGTATTATAGGAGCAGGATATACACCGACGTCCTTTTTGCAACTGAAAAAGAAAACAATAGATAGAAATGTTATTGATAAAAGCCTTTTAAACATAATGTATTTGCTAAACAAATATAAGATAATTTTTTAAATATGTGTCTGCGTAGTGGCGTCAAAACGGTCGCCTGTCCGCCGTATTGTCTGGAAATGTTTTTGTCGATGATGGACTTGTCTGAGGACGAGTCTACCAAAGTTGGTGCTAACGTTTTCCAAGCAGGCGTAAGTTTTTTGCTTGTCCAAGTTATGCATTTGAGCGTTAACACGCAAAAAATTACGCTTGCTTGGTGTTAGTACCTGTGGGGGCACACGCAGTTCGATACGTTTCATTGTCGGTGTCCGCATTTTATTTTTAAGTCTTTTTAGTTGTCTTACCTTTTGAACTCCAATGAAAACCATATTGCCAACCGCACCAAACTAAGCGAGGAATTCCTCTACGTTGTTTTTTTTCTTTACTGTTTTTATTTTTTAATGCACCGCTTACGTCAAGAACACTATTTAGCGTCAACAAATATTGCGCTTGTTTGGCGTCTGCCTTTTGAATTGTTTGTTTTGATATTTTTTGTGCTGAACCCATGCTTTGAAAATGAATTTTATTTGAAGAAACGTATTTATCGAGGTCTGCTTTTAGTTTTTTTATTCGAAAGATTGTCAAACGTTCTTTTTCAGTAATGTCACGCCAAACAGGATAACTGTTAAGGTCTTTTATTTTTGTCGCAATGTATTTGAAACAAGAGTCAGCCGAATAGGGCATTGTTGCGTAGTCCGTCGAGTTGTGATTAAAATAAATACTGGGAAAGGTCATTTTTAAT
>JANYBY010000083.1 GCA_025360565.1 Bacteroidota bacterium | reverse complement strand
AGTCGTCAAACAATCCGTATGCTTCTAATCCCTTTTTTGTGAACTGATATGAAAGCATAAAAATTTCCGATTCTTTTTTTGTGATTCGTAATGCGTAGATCCAGTGATTTCTGTTTTTCGATTCATAATCAAAAACTTTGCAGATCACTTTATCTTTTATAGGACCAAAATTTTTAAGAAGTTTTTTTGAAACATATTCCGCCTTCTTTAAAAGCGAAGAGTAATCCTTCATAAGCTCTTTTCTCACCTCTTTAATATCCATTTCCGGAACAAGCATGGTCTTTTAATACTTATAGGCCATTTCCATTCCACCGGTTACATTCGTCATTCTTAAAAGAAGTTAATTCTCGTTGATAGTAGTAAAAAAACAAGATTTTCCCTGCAATTCATGCTCCAAACCCTTCAGCTTTGCAATAATTTAACGAAAATACAAAGTCCGATATTGCAACCATTTCAATAAAACATTATCTTAGTTGTCCCTAAAACTTAATATTATGGCAAAGAAAAAAGCGAAAAAAATCGTAAAGAAAGCTGTGAAAAAAACAGCCAAGAAACCTGCCTCCGTTAAAGCTTCGGCAGGCAAGCCGGCAAAAAAAGCGGCTCCAAAAAAGGCAGCGAAAAAGAAGCCACTGAAAAAACCCGCGGCAAAAACGCATAAAAGAACTACAACCATAAGCCCTTATTTAACTTTCCCCGGTAACTGCGAAGACGCTTTCAATTTTTACAGGTCTGTTTTCGGCGGACAATTCCCTTACATGGGAAGATTTAAAGACATGCCTTCAATGCCGGGCCAACCGGCTCTTTCGGAAGAGGATGCAAATAAGATCATGCACGTTTCGTTACCAATAAGCGAAGAAACAATTTTAATGGGCAGCGATAGTTCGGAAGCATTTGGACACGTAACCAATATAGGAAATAATTTTTCCATTTCAATTAACGCTAAAAGTAAAGATGATGCCGACAGATTATTTAACGGCCTTTCGGAAGGCGGACATGTTGTAATGCCCATGGATAAAACCTTCTGGGGCTCTTACTTTGGCATGTTTACCGATAAATATAAAATTCAGTGGCTGGTGAGCTTTGATGAAAGGCCAATGTAAAATTAAATAAATATTTCTTTCAAATTAAAGCCTTTCGCAAAACGAGAGGCTTTTTTGTTTTACCCGTAAATAAAAAGTAGCGATTCAAAAAATCATTTATTCATTTTCACCATTGGCGCAACTTTTGTACCAATCAACTCAATTGAACGCATCAATTTTTCGTGCGACAGGGCAGCGTTATCCATTTGAAAAGTAAACCTTGAAATTCCGCCAAGCGCTTCACTATGGCGAAGGATTTTCTCCGCAATTTCTTCCGGTCCAGCAACAAGTAAAGCGCCTTTAGCGCCATTCTGGGCATCAAAGTGCGCGCGCGTTACAGCAGGCCAGCCCCGCTCTTTTCCTATTCGTGTAAAAGTTTCGGCATAACCCGGATAAAAATCGTTCACTGCATTTTCTTTTGTATCCGAAACATAACCTAATGAATGTAATCCTACTTTTAATTTTTCAGAAGTGTGCCCTGCTCTTTTTCCTGCTTCTCTGTAAAGATCTATCAGGGGTCGAAAGCGATGCGTTTCTCCGCCAATGATAGCAACCATCAAGGGTAAACCTAGGGTGCCGGCACGAATAAATGAATCGGGTGTGCCGCCAACTCCTAACCAAATGGGAAAAGGATTCTGCAATGGTCGCGGGTAAATGGCTTGATCCTTAAGTTCAGGTCGAAATTTGCCCGACCAGGTTACAAACTCGTTGTTCCTGATATTTAATAAAAGCTCCAATTTTTCTGAAAAAAGTTCGTCGTAATCGTGAAGATTAAAACCAAACAACGGAAAAGCTTCTGTAAAAGAACCTCGTCCAACAACCATTTCTGCCCTTCCTTTGGAGATAAGATCTAACGTAGCAAAATTTTGAAAAACCCTAACAGGATCGGCCGCGCTTAACACAGTAACAGCACTTGTAAGTTTAATTTTTTTTGTCCGGGCCGCTGCTGCTGCAAGGATCATGGTTGGAGCAGAATCTAAAAATTCTTTACGGTGATGCTCTCCAATGCCAAAAATATCAAGGCCTACTTTGTCGGCATATTCTATGCGTTCGAGCAACTGATCAAGCGCATTCATGCTTTTTGTTGCTGTGCCCGCATCGTTACCAACACTTGCTGCGGCAAAACTATCAATACCTATTTCCATGTAATTTTTTTTAAAATAATCCAAACATTAGTTCTATTCCCTTGCGATCATTCTTTTCCTGTGCTTCGTTCCCCACTTATGTAATTCATCAATTAATGGCCTTAATGTTTTACCATAAGGTGTAAGTTCGTATTCAACCGTAACCGGTGAGGTATCATAAACATGTCTGCTGGCTAATTCATTTATTTCGAGATCCTTTAATTCTTTAGACAACATTTTTGGTGTAAGGCCCGGGATCTCTCTCTGTATTTGTTTAAATCTTTTTTTGCCAAATGTTAGCGAAAGTATGATCTGCAATTTCCATTTTCCGCTTAATATATCCAAAGCGTCTTTTACCGGTAATAACCTTTTAACGCATTCGCCTGTTGATAAATGCGAAGGGCATTTTCTTTTATCGTGCTCTATTGCTTCCATACTGCAAAGATAGCAAGTAAACGCTTTCTTTTTCATACCACTTTCCTAAAGTATACCGGTATCTTTCAGGAAAGCGATACCATTTGTATACTTAATCACCGTAGCTTTGTGTGTAAACTAAATAAATACAAAATGAATTTAATAGAAAGATTAAACTGGCGTTACGCCACAAAAAGATACACCAATGTTAAAGTACCTCCTGAAAAACTACAGCGCATATTGGAAGCCGTGCAATTATCCGCTTCATCTTTTGGCTTACAGCCCTATAAGGTTTTGGTAATTGAAAATGAAGAGTTAAGAAAAAAATTATTACCTGCCGCGTATAACCAACCGCAAATTACTGAAGCATCGCATATCCTTGTATTTGCAGTCTGGGAAAATATTACCTCGGAAAAAATAGATCAATACATACAACGCATTGCTGATGTAAGAGGCATAACAGTTGAATCTTTAGCCGACTTTAAAGGAAGATTAGCTAGTTTACCTGCCCGCCCTGCCGAACAAAATTTAAATTGGGCGGCACGCCAAACTTACATTGCTTTAGGAACAGGGTTAGTTGCTGCAGCCTTGGAAGGCATAGACGCATCGCCAATGGAAGGGTTTAATCCCGCTGAATTTGATGAGATCCTTAATTTAAAAGAAAAAGGGTTAAAAACTGTTTCCATCATGGCTCTTGGTTACCGCGACGCAGAGAAAGACCCGGTCTCTAAATTTAAAAAAGTAAGATGGCCCAAAGAACAATTATTCATTCATTTCTAAAAACAAATACCATGTCAAACAAAACAACACGTATCATTTCAATTATTCTTATGATCATTCCCTCTCTCATGTTAATAATGAGCGGAGTAATGAAATTAATTGGGTCTCAACAAATTATTGATGGATTAGGCAAAGCTGGCTTAGGGAATTACATTGTATTATTTGGAGTAATAGAATTACTCTCCGTTGCACTTTTTCTTTATCCAAAAACTCATAAGATCGGGTTTGCGCTTTTGTGTTCTTATTTAGGAGGAGCTCTTTCGATAGAATTAGCAGGCGGGCAAACCCCGGTAGCCGCAATAATTTTGACGTTAGTTTGGATATCTGTATTTTTACGCAACAAGTCAATATTCTTAACTCAAATAAATTTAGAGAATAAATAAATACATTGGAAGTAAAACACGATCTGACCGATAAAAACGGAATTTTCTTTTTGGAAGAAAACGGAAAACAAATTGCAGTAATGACAATTGTTTTTGCCGGCGATACAAAATTTATTATTGATCATACCGAAGTAAAACCGGGTAACGAAGGCAAAGGACTTGGCAAAATATTATTGAAAGCCGTTATTGATCTTGCAAGAGAAAAAAAATACAAGATTGTTCCTATTTGCCCTTATGCCAAAAGCGTTTTTGATAAAACACCGGAATACAACGATATCTTGTTTTAAATAAAAGATCCCAAGCTAATTAAACCCGGGATCTTTCTAAATAGAATTCAAAAACTATAGCGCTTGCGAAAATCCTTCACGGATCTTATCTGCTTTGTAAATACCGCCATATAATTTATCCTTTATTTTACTGAAAGATTCGATCGTATATTTTACATCTTCTTGCGTATGCAAACAAGTTGGGATCAACCGTAAAATGATCATGCCCTTTGGTATAACCGGATAAACGACCATTGAACAAAAAATACCGAAGTTCTCGCGCAGATCAATTACCATGTTTGTTGCTTCAGGTATTGAACCGTTCATATACACCGGCGTTACCATGGTATTGGTTACACCTATATTAAAGCCGGCATCCACCAATCCTTTTTGTAAGGCTCGGGCAATTTCCCATAATTTAGTTCTGTACTCGGGATGATTGCGCATTAATTCTAATCGCTTCAAAGCGCCAACAACCAATGGCATTGGCAAACTCTTCGCAAAAATTTGCGAACGCATATTATAACGTAAAAAAGTAATGATCTCTTTTGTTGAACTGATAAATCCGCCGATCAACGCGAACGATTTTGCAAATGTTCCGAAATAAATATCTATTCCATCCTGGCAATCTTGCTCCTCGCCCGTTCCTCCACCATTAGGCCCCATGCTTCCTACGCCATGAGCATCATCCACGAACAAACGAAAACTGAATTTTTTCTTTAAGTCAATTATCTCTTTTAATTTTCCCTGATCACCACGCATTCCAAAAACACCTTCGGTAATAACTAAAATAGCGCCGCCTGTTGTTTCAGCTAATTTTGTGGCACGTGCCATTTGCTTTTCAAAATCTTCAATGTCATTGTGTTTAAACACATACCGTTTACCCATGTGTAAGCGAACTCCGTCTAAAATACAAGCATGACTCTCCGCATCGTAAACGATCACATCATGGCGGTCAACAATTGCATCAATTGCCGAAACCATTGCCTGATAACCGAAATTACATAATATAGTATCTTCCTTTTTAACAAAGGTCGAAAGTTCTCTTTCTAATTGTTCGTGGTAATCCGAATTTCCGCTCATCATTCGCGCACCCATGGGTAAAGCCAAACCAAATTTCGCCGCGGCATCAGCATCCGCCTTTCTAACTTCAGGATGATTGGCAAGCCCTAAATAATTATTCAGACTCCAATTCAATAATTTTTTCCCGCGAAATTCCATGTGCGGGTTTATATCACCTTCTAGTTTTGGAAATGTAAAATACCCGTGCGATTCTTTTGCATGGTCGCCTATGGGTCCCATATTGGCTTTTATTTTCTCGAATATATCTTTCATATGCTTTTGTTTCGTTTTTGCTCGTTTAACGGCATCAAATATACCGTTTTTAACAGAAATAAAAAACACCCAAAAACGCTGTATTTACAAGGCAAATAGGCTTTTTCGAACTTTTTTGGCCGCGTTTTATGGAATTTTCAAAAACCGTGCATCTAAATTCAAAAAGTAATCCATTATAAATCTATATAACATGAAAACTACAAAAACACAAAAAGCATCGCCAATATTCGCGTTAGCATTCGTTGCTACATCGGTACTGGCCTGGATAACCCCAAGCGATTATTATCAGGCAGTGATAGAAAATGATTTTATCAAATCGATAAAAGAAAAATTAACCGAGTACAATACAAAATTGCCGGAAGACAGGTTGTATTTGCAAATGGATAAGCCATTTTATGAACCCGGTGATGATATTTGGTTTTCGGCTTTTGTTAGAGATGGTGCAAGTTTAAAAGCTTCACACAAAAGTGATATTGTTCATATTGAATTAATAAATCCGAAAGGCACGGTTGAAAAAAAGATCACCATTGTGGCTAAGAACGGAAAAGCGGCCGGCGATTTTTCAATTGATAAAGAAGCCTTGGGCGGTTTATATAAAATAAGAGCCTATACCAATTGGATGAAAAATGAGGGTGAAGACAACGCATACGTAAAAGACATACAGGTGCAGGATATTGTGCTTCCTAATTTAAAAATGAAACTTGATTTTGAAAAGAAAGCATTTGGCGCTGGCGATCAGGTAGTGGCGAAATTAGAATTGAACACCAACGAAAATAAACCACTCTCAAATTACAAAATAAAATACGTGGCAAATATCGACGGGCAAAAAGTTGTTGAATTGGCGGACGTTACAGATGAAGATGGAATTAAATATGTAAAATTTGATCTTCCGAAAAAATTAAAAAGTAACGATGGCTTGTTAAATATTATGATCGACTATAACGGAAGCACCGAAAGTATTTCGCGTTCCATTCCAATTATTTTAAACACCGTTAAATTTACCATGTTTCCTGAAGGTGGAGATCTTGTTTGCGGTTTAGATAATAACGTTGCATTTAGCGCGCTAAACGAATTTGACAAACCTGCCGATGTAGAAGGAGTTGTTTTAACCGAAAAAGGAAGTCGCGTTGCTTCTTTCAGCAGTTTTCATATGGGAATGGGCGCGTTTAAATTCAATCCGCAACCCAACGAAAATTACATTGTAAAAATTACAAAACCGGAAGGCATTACACAAACATTTCCGGTTCCCTCATCGTTAGAGCGTGGTTATGTAATGAACATTGACAATTCTAAATCCGGAGAAATTGCGGTGGATATTAATTCAACCGAAAAAGAGGGCTTGGCAATTGTTGCCCAGGTAAGAGGGAAAATTTATTACTCCACATTAATTGACGCTCAGGAAAGAAATAATAAATTTATTTTCCCCACAAGCAATTTTCCTGTGGGCGTTGCACAAATTACTTTATTCGACTCAAAAGGAATAGCCCGTGCCGAACGTTTGGCTTTTGTAAATAAGGACAAACAATTAAGCGTTTCGGTTGAAACTGAAAAAGAAAAATATTTACCGCGCGAAAAAGTAAAAATGACCGTTACCGTAAAAGATGAACGCGGCTTGCCAATGCCTGCCAACCTTTCAATGGCGGTAGTTAACGATCAATTAATTTCTTTTGCGGATGACAAATCGGGAAATATTTTATCGCAACTTTTATTACAGCAAGATTTGAAAGGTAAAATTGAAGAGCCCGCATTTTATTTTAATAAAAAAGAAGCGAAAGCCGATAAAGCATTGGATTATTTATTAATGACCAACGGCTGGAGACGTTTTACCTGGGAAAAATTAATTGAAGAAGAAATGCCGCAAATTATTTTTCCCGGACAAAGAGCATTAATTGGCGGAACTGTTTTAGACGCGCAAACAGGTAAACCAATTGAGAACGCAACCGTAAAAATTACCAACGGAACCGAAGTGAATGCAGGCACGGAAGGAAAATTTTCGATCAAAAACATTGATCTTTCAACTGCGGTAAACTTAACTTTTAACGCTGATGGTTATCAGCCACAAGTGCAATACGTTGCCGATTACAATCAAAATTTAGTGGCTTATTTGTACAAAAAAAATTACAACTATTATGGTTACTATAAAACACCCTCAAATTCGCGCAATGGAGCCGGTATGGGCGGTGGTGTAAATAACGAAGACTGGAACAATATTCCCGCATCGGTAGCGGCTCACGCGCCGGATGCAATGGCGGTTGAAAAAGCGCCGGCTTTAAAAGATCTTATGGCAATACAAAAAAATAATCAACCAAGAAAAAAAGCAGCAATGGCAAGTCCGTCAGATAACTCAAAATTAAAAGGAGATAAAAATATGGAAGGCGAAAAAGCGTTGGGTGTAAAAGCGGAGCTGGCAAAAGAACAAAAAGCTGAAGAAAGAGATGCGAAAAAAATGGTTGCCGGAAGAGCGGATGACCGCAGAATGAGAGCTAACCGTGCCGGCGATGATCTTGATGAATTGGGAGAAATACAACAAGCCGTTGCCCAAAATGTTTATTACCGTGCACGCCAGTTTTACGCTCCTAATTACGAAAAACAAGAGAGCGTTGAAACACGCACCGATTTTAGAAATACAATTTACTGGAACCCAAATGTAGAAATAGGTTATTCAGGCAAAAAAACAATTGAGTTCTTTGCATCTGACGACATTACTTCATTCCGCACTACAGTTGAAGGTATTGGTAACGACGGTACCATTGGACGTGTTGAGAAAAATTTCTTCTCTCAGTTACCATTTGCCATGACCACAAAAATTCCGGTTGAAGTTGCTACCGAAGATTTTGTATCCATTCCTTTAACGCTGAAAAACAATACTAACGGTCCGCTGGGTGGTGTTATTACCATTACCGCTCCCGATGGATTACAGGAATTGGTGAAATTAAATCCTGTACAAACAATTATGCCGGGCGCTGCCAAAACAATTTATTTAGATTACAAAGTGTTGGATAAAATTGGTTACGGCGAATTTACAATTGGTTTTAAAGCTTGCGGTTTAGGCGATGCCTTTACTCAAAAAATAAAAATTGCTCCAAAGGGATTCCCTGTTCAAACATCTTTCTCGGCACAAGAAGTTGAAAAAGAATATACGTTTGAAATAAATAAACTGGTGAACGGTTCGTTAAAAGCAAACTTTACCGCTTACCCGAATGTTGTTTCGGACTTAATGAAAGGTATTGAAGGAATTTTACAGGAACCTTATGGTTGCTTTGAACAAACTTCCTGCACAGCGTATCCAAATGCAATGGTGTTAGATTATATGAAAAGCACCGATAGCAAAGACAACAAGAATTTAGCGCGTGCTACCGATCTTTTAGACAGAGGTTACAAACGCTTAACCACTTTCGAAACAAAAGAAAAAGGTTACGAATGGTTTGGCGCAAACCCTGCGCACGAAGGATTAACCGCATACGGCATTATGGAATTTATGGACATGAAAAAAGCCGGACAAGAGATCGATCAAAAAATGTTAGACCGTACCGCTAGTTGGTTAATGAACCACAAAGATGGTAAAGGCGGCTTTAAAAGAGAAACACATGCTTACCATGATTTTGGAAGGATCAGCGAAGATATTTTAAACGGTTATATTGTTTACGCCCTATCTGAAGCAGGTTATACTGATATTGAAAAAGAATTTGAAGCATCTTACAAAAAAGCATTGGAAACAAAAGATCCATATTTGTTGGCCATGATGAGTAACGCAGCGTACTCTTTAAATAAAAAAGCAAAAGGCGATGAAGCTTTGACAACGTTAGTAAGCAAACAAGCAAAAGACGGAAGTTTTACAGGAAGTTCACATTCTATAACTTATTCGCAAGGGCAATCGCTTACAATTGAAACAACTGCTATATCTATTATGGCCGTATTAAAATCGCAAGGTAAAAACGCCGGGCCATTAACAAGCGCGGTGCAATTTTTAACCAGCACACGCAGCGGTTCAGGTGTATTTAGCTCAACGCAAGGAACAATTTTAGCGTTGAAAGCTTTAACTGAATTTGCAAAATTCAGCAAAAAAACAACCGAAGACGGAACGATCGTAATTTATATTGACGGAAAAAAAGTTTCTGAAAAAAATTACAAAGCCGGCGACAAAGGCGCTATTGCGGTTGATAGTTTAGAGAAATTTGTGAAGGGCGAAGGCAAACACACCATAAAAGTAAAATACGTTGGCGTAAAAACACCTCTGCCTTATTCGGTTGCAATTAACTGGAGCACTTCTTTACCAAACAGCGATGAAGAATGTACCATTGACCTTCAAACTAAAATGGCAAGTAAAATTGCTAATGTTGGTGAAACTGTTCGTTTAACTACAACTATTACAAACAAGAAAAATACAGACGTTCCAAGTACCATGGCTATCATCGGGATCCCGGCAGGGTTTACAGCACAGCCATGGCAATTAAAAGAGCTGCAGGAAAAAAATGTGTTCGACTATTTTGAAATAAAAGGAAACAACATCGCGGTTTATTACAGAGGCTTAGGTCCAAAATCAGTAAAGGTGATCAACTTAGACCTTAAAGCAGAAATGCCTGGAGTGTATGATGCTCCTGCTTCTTCGGCTTACCTGTATTATACCAACGAGTTTAAAACCTGGAGTGCTGTCGATAAAGTAACGATCAAAAAAAGTAATTCGTAAAACCACAGTCCAATGTCATTCCGACGGTAGGAGGAATCTGTTCTATTGCAGCAATCTTAAGAACAGATTCTTCGCTACCGCTCAGAATGACTTTAAGCGTAAGACATGAAAACAAATACCACCATATTTAATTCGAGAAATTTAAAAGTGAAATTTTGCCTTTTAATGTTTGTGGTTTCTTTTTCGTTTCTAAAAGCGCAGGATACCATAGATTACGGCCTCAATGATCCCCGCAATCCTCGTTGCCCTTGTCACAAATTTCAAAAAATTGCCGACGACGAATTTAAAAAATTGCTGGCAAGCGCAAATAAAAATACCGGCCGATCTAATTCGGATTTTATAAGGCAAAACAGCACCGCTAACGGAGGTAATTTTAGAGTGGCTAACGGAGAACATAGTTCTTCCGGTTTTGCAAATTCAAATGCATCGGTTAGTTCGGACGCAAAACACAAAAAATATTTTTGGGGTTCTAAACACCGGCACAAAAAAAGATTTAAGTTAAGCCCGAAATGGCGAAGAGCCTTTGACTTTAAAAATTGGGATATTTTAAAACGATCAAGAATTCTAAATTCTTGTTTTCATTGGACTTGATCCCAAAATAATTCAAGGAATAGTGACAGAAAAAGTTCCGGCCAATGCGTTTCCGTAATTCGAATATATTCTTTTTCCCGATGGAACATCGTCATAAAAACTTCCATCATAAATATTAGGATATGGATAGGCTTTGTAATAGTATGTACCCTGATATCCATAATCTATCCACAATTTGCAGGAAGATACATTTGCAGGAATTGTGTTTTGATAAACATTTAAATAAGATGAAGGATCGGTAATATCAACATTTGGAGATTTGCTTCTCAGAACTAAAATTCCACCATCGCTTGTTAAAGGGGTCATTTGTAAAATGGCAAATATTTTATGTGAGCCTGCGGGAATAACAGTAGAATCTTTAATGATTCCGCTAAAACTATAAGTTGGCTTTTCGGTTGAATAGCCATTTAAATAGTACGTTCCATTTCCCGCAAATGAAACTTGCTGCTTTTGCCATAAAGCAGCACCGGTTCTGTTAAAGGAAATATTATATGTGCCGGGTGCTACATTTGCTAAGGTGTAATTTCCACCTGCATCGGTTGTTGTTATGTAGGCCGTTCCATCAATAGTTACGGTAACAGTATTTAAATTACCGGTATTTTGAATACCGAATTGATCGTATTGCGTTACTTTTCCGGTTATATTTCCATTAACCCCGCTATGTGTATCCGGGGAGACAGGCGGTATAGGAGATTTTTCCTTTTTACATGCCAATAATAAAAACGTTAAGCTTACAATTGGAATTACTTTTTTCATTTTAAAAATTTTGATTGGGCTATACAACATTAAAACCAATCTTAAATGTACAAAATAAAATAATGCAAAATCGAAAAATTTATTTCTTATGACTTTTGCCCTTTGCCACGGCCGGCGCATTCCACGGATCATCGGGCCAGGAGTGTTTAGGATAACGCCGCTGCAATTCTTTTTTAACTTCAAAATACATATTATCCCAAAAACTTTTGAGGTCGCCGGTAACTTGCACAGGTTTGTAACCCGGAGATAATAAATGCATCACCACTTTTATTTTACCGTTGTTCACCGCGGGGGTATCACTTAAACCAAAAACTTCTTGTAAACGTACAGATAATACAGGCGTAGCGCCGTTTGCAAAATATTTTATACTAATGTGAGAACCACTTGGCACCTCCATTTTTTGCGGCGCCAATTTATTCAACGCCTGTTGTTTTTCCCAGTCTAAAGAATGAAAAAAAGATTCCGCCAGATTTATTTTTTTAAGCTCCTCAGTTTTTTTAACAGTTTTTAAATAAGGCCCCAGCCAGCTTTTATTCGTATCAAGTAAAATTGGTGTATTTACATCCGGCCATTCATCTTCCGGATTCCATTTGTTCAAACTAAGTATCCTGTTTTGCAGCTGCACCATCTCTTCATTAAAATCAAGAATGTTTTCACCTTCTGTTTTGATCGCGTTTGATATGGCCTCCACCAATTGTTCTTCTCCCGGTGTGGGTAATGGTTTCGATTGCAAAACAATACTTCCTATTTTTAATTCCTTTGTCGCCACAATACCGCCTTTTCTTGTGTCCCATGTTATTATTTCCTGTTCTTTCACCATTGGCAAAAGATCTTTTGGGTTTAAGGGGGCGGCTAAAAATATTTTCCCCAAACCATCACGCAGATCCATGTGCGCAACTGCCAGCCAGGGCTCGTGCGAAAGATCATCCTTGTACGATGCCATCACATATTTTCCATTTGCGAGTTGAAATTGTGCATTGTTGCCCGGCCTGGCAGATGCAATTCGTTCGGGATAAGCGTACGCCAACAGTAAACCCGTTTCAAAAACATCCACCGCGCTGTTATCTTCTTTTACATTCAACATTTTTCGGTACGAGGCAGCAATTTTTTCTATGCGTGCAAAACGACCAACATTTCCCCCATTGTTTCTTGTTCTTCGCAAAGCCTCAATACGCAAATTAATATCAATGCCTGATTCTCTCGGTAACGGATCACGTTCTTCTAATACCGCAGCAATATCGGTAGCGAGTTGTTTCGCGTTTTCGTCTTTTGCCATTAATAGCATATGTGCAATTCGCGGATGACAAGCCAATGCGTGAATTTGTTTTCCGTGTGTTGTGATCTTTCCATTTTCTAAAGCGTTCAATTGGTACAAGGTATCGTAAGCCTGCGCTAAAGCAATTTTTGGTGGCGGTGTTAACCAAGTAAGTTTCTGAATATCATCAACACCCCATTGTACCATATCTAACGCCAACGAAGCAAGGTCTGCTTCCAAAATTTCGGGAACGCGGTGCGAAACCAAACGTTCGTGCGTAGCCATTGTCCACATTCTGTAACAAACACCGTTGCTTAAACGTCCTGCCCTGCCCGCGCGTTGATCGGCCGAATCTTTTGAGATCCTAATTGTTTCTAATCGCGATAAACCTGATTTGGGATCAAAGCGCGATGTTCTCGCAAAACCTGTATCCACTACAACGCAAATGCCTTCTATGGTTAAACTGGTTTCGGCAATAGAAGTGGCCAATACAATTTTACGTTTACCCGATCTGTTCGGTAAAATGGCCAGTTGTTGCTCCTGCTGTGGTAATTGGCCGTACAGCGGATGAATGGAAAAATTGTCCTGCTGATCTTTCAAAAGCTCTTCGCATTTCCGGATCTCTCCTTCTCCCGGAAGAAAAACAAGTACATCACCCATATTTTCTTTCATTGCCTTCATAACGATTCGCGCAGTTAACTCAGGCAATAATGTTTCATCTGACTCGCCCTGATAAAAAATTTCAACAGGGTATTGCCTGCCCTTACTTTGCGCAACCGGCGCATTTAAAAGCGAGGTAAGCTGAGGCATATCAAGCGTGGCCGACATGATCATGATGCGCAGATCAGGGCGCAATACTTGTTGTGCTTCGCGGCACAATGCCATTGCCACATCGGCGTGCAGACTGCGTTCATGAAATTCATCAAAAATAACTATTGCCACTTCTTCAAGGGCATTATCGTGATGCAGCATGCGGGTAAGAATACCTTCGGTAACAACTTCAATTTTTGTTTTGGCGCTGACTTTATTTTCGAAACGAATGCGGTAACCAACGGTTTCGCCCACCTGCTCGCCCAAAAGTGAGGCCATGCGGGCAGCTATGGTGCGGGCAGCGAGGCGACGTGGTTCGAGCATCAGAATTTTTTTTCCTTTTAGCCAGTTTTCCTCTAACAATGCAAGCGGCAATAAAGTGCTTTTGCCGGCGCCGGGAGAAGCATTTACAATAAGCGTGTTTTGTTTCGCAAGCTCTTCCCGAACAAGCGGAATCAGGGCGGTAATTGGCAGATCTATTTTAAAAGGATCGAAGGACAAATTTAGTTTGGTGTTAAGTCAAAGAATAATTTAACTTCTCGTATATCTCTTTTTTGGATTTTCAAGGGCACCCATTACTTGATAAACAATGATCGCCTCATCCTTAATTTCAAAAAAGATCAAATAGGGGAATTTTCCAATTAATTTTTGTCTGAAATCTTTGTAAATTTTGCGGCAACTTAATGGGTGATTTGAAATATATTCCAGCGTACTTTCCCATTCATTCAAAAATTCAAATCCTAATCCTTCTTTCCGAAACTCATACCATTCAAAAACATCTCCCACTTTTTGATCCGCAAGAGGTTTAATTATAATTCGTTTTTTCAAAATGGTTTTTGGGATTAAATTGAAGGGGGCATAATACCTATTACTTCTTCAATCGTGCAATAGCTCTTTTTCGCACCTCAGCAACTGAGTAAGACTTGGTTTTACCTTCGTTATGCATGCGTTTTTGTTCATCAAGCACAGCTTTATCTTTAGCTGAAAGCTCATAATCCAAAATATTTTTGCCGTTATATTGTTTAAATAACAAATAAATTGCTTCAAGAAAAACCGAATCCGGCGTTTCATCAATCGCCTTATGTAATTGTTTTTTTAAAGTAATCGTTGTCATGATTGCAATTTTAATTGTTATTCAAATTTACAGAAATTTTACCAAATGTCGAATTTCTTTTTTTTAACCCATCGGTACTTCCATCAATAAAATTTCCGTATCACTGTCGGCGTAAATATTTATTGCCTCCGCATCCCCTATTCCCAAACCATCTCTTGCATTTAATTTTTGTCCGTCAATACTTACATCGCCGTTAATTACAAACGCGTAAACACCGTTTCCTTTTTTCTTTATTGAATACTCAATGGTATTTCCTTTTTCAAATTTTCCTAAATGAAACCAAGCATCCTGATGAATCCAAACACCATTTGATCCGCCTTTCAAACTTTCATCACCCGCAAACGGAAATACTATTTGCTGCAATTTATTTTGTCTGTCTCCTGCGTTTAGTGTTATTTGATCATAACGGGGTTTTACATTTTTTTTATTCGGGAAAACCCAGATCTGCAACAATTTTAAAATTTCGTTTTTGTTGTGATTATACTCACTGTGTTGAATACCTGTGCCGGCGCTCATCACTTGTATATCCCCATTTTTAATAACACCAATATTTCCCATGCTGTCTTTATGCTCCAGTGTTCCTTCTAAAGGGATGGTGATTATTTCCATATTATCATGCGGATGTGTTCCAAAACCCATTCCTCCGTCAATTGCATCATCATTCAGCACCCTTAACATTCCAAAATGCATTCTTTGCGGATCGTAATAACTCGCAAAACTAAAAGAATGATGCGCGTTTAACCAACCATGATCGGCATGACCTCTTGTATTTGCTTTGTGTAATATTGTTTTTGACATAACATTTAATTTGAATATAAAGTTACGATTGTTTAGATAAAGATGGCAGGAATCAAGCTAAAAATTCAAAAAATAAAGTATGCGATAGACGTAAATGTTATGTAATAATTCTATCTATCCGGAATATAACTTGAACGGAACGTTTATTTCTTATCCTTTCTAAATGTCTGCAGCCAAACAATGGCAGACTCATTATCCGGAAAAATTTTTGTGGGTATTTCCGGTTTATCGTTTTTTAGATAGAAATCGGCAAATAATTTATGTGCTAAAGAATGATAGGCTACAGCATTTGCATAACTATATATACTCGCTTCCTTGCTTGCCGAAAAGATCCTTGCTTCTTTATCAACGGAAGAGAACTCTTCGCAATCGATCAAAACCGGATATTTTTGTTTGTTGCCAAGTTTTCCAATTGCCTCAATTACTTGAATCGCATCGCCAAATTCCATTTGAGCTCCGCCTTTGATATGAACGTGCATAATTCCATCTTTCCTTAAATTAACTATTGTGGTTTTTAATTCTATTGAGTGCATTTTTCGATTATGTTAAACTATTTGAAATGTAAAGGTACATTCAATCATTTTTTGAGAATTACACAATTATGAAGCAAACTTATAAATATCACATGTATTTACGAATTAATCTGAAGTTTGGAGAATAATAACTTGAATTAAATATACATTTGTCAATCCTTATGTGTATCTTGTTCAAAAGGAAATTTATCTGAAGGATGAATTTCATAAATTAAAGAACTAACCCCCTCACCTTTTTAAGGGTTTTATTTCTCCGGTTTATAAAGCACATTTATAAAATAGGTGTGAATTATATAACTCATTTTTAAAGTTATATAACGTTTTTTTGGCAAAGTGAAGCAACTTTGTATTATAACTGCTAAAAGAATTTATTTGAAATTATACATCAAATATATGGTTAGTGCCCGCTGTAAAACGGCGGTGAAGGAGGAATTGAAAAAACTCCGCCTTCACTTTATGGTGGTTGATCTGGGCGAAGTGGAGATAATGGAAACACTTACTTTAGAACAGCGCGAACAATTAAAAGCCGCTTTACTGATCTCAGGACTTGAATTAATGGATGATAAGAGGGCTGTGCTGATTGAAAAAATAAAAAATGTTATTATACAAATGGTTCATCATACGGATGAAATGATTAAAATAAATTTTTCTGAGTTTTTAAGTGAGAAGTTAAATCACGATTACACTTATATGGCCAATTTATTTTCTGAAGTACAGGGAACAACCATCGAGCAATTTATCATTTCTCATAAAATCGAACGCATCAAAGAATTGATCATTTACGGAGAGCTGAACATAACAGAAATTGCCTGGAAGATGAATTACAGCAGTGTGGCGCATTTATCCAATCAATTTAAAAAAGTGACCGGACTGTCACCTTCCCATTTTAAACAATTGAAAGATAAAAGAAGAAGTCCGATAGAAGAAATTGGTAATGCTAAAAGCATCAACAAAGTTAAAAAACCGGAAAATGGCTAATAAGAAAAATTCGGACGAATTGATCATCGCTAATAAAGAGCTTGCTTTTCAGGACGAAGAGAAAGGAAAGCGTGCCGCAGAATTAATCATTGCCAACAAAGAACTTGATTTTCAAAACGACGAGAAGGAAAAACGTGCAGCGGAATTAGTGATCGCAAATAAGGAGCTTGCTTTTCAAAACCAGGTGAAAGAAAAAAGAGCTGCCGAATTAGTT
>JANYBY010000072.1 GCA_025360565.1 Bacteroidota bacterium | reverse complement strand
CTTCTTCCTTTTTCGCTTTTTCATCAGCCGCTTGTGCCTCTCTTTGTTCGCGGGCTTCGGTATTACGCATGTTTTTTTCACGTATCCCGCTAAAATAACTTTTGGTGGTGATCATTACCGCGCCGCTTTGCAGATCGCCGTACATGGCAGGTACTCCTCCGCTGAAAAAAGTCAAATTTTCTATTGCCAAACCCGGAATGGTATTAGGGGTTAAGGCCCGCACACCATCAATAAAATAACCGGTGGCATCGCCCCTTGTGCCGCGAACATGTACATCGCCGTTCGGACTTTCAACCACATCCGACGAAATGTTTCCCAGTGCTCCTTTAATATCGCCCCTTGTGTAACCGGCGTTTTGCCCTAATTCAACCCCATCAAGGCTTTTCATACTATACATGCTTCTATCTGCGCCCGATTTAGTAAAATCAATAGCTTTTGCCATAACAGTTACAGTTCCCAATATATTCGGCAGCATTTTTACATCTACATAACTGGCTTCATTGGGCACCACGGCAATTTTATTTACGGGCTGTGTTTGGTGTCCGTTTTCGATCACGATCATATCGTAAGTTCCCGGCACCAAGGGTTTGTAATGGTAGCGCCCTTCAAAATCGGTTTGTGCACCGCCAATAAGTAAACTGCCTTGTAAAATTTTTACAGTTGCAAAAGGTATGGGCTGTAAATCGGTATCCTTAATAATACCTCTTATTTCGCCGTAACCGCCTTGGGCAAGGGCACTGAAAGAAGTAAGGGCAAAAATAATTGCCATTAGTTTTGTTTTTAGATTGTTTTTCATAATTATAGGTTTAAAGGTTAATAATTTATTGAACGTTCATAAATAAGACGGAAATAGGGCCTATTTCCATAAAAAATTTAATTTTATGGAAATTTCAATTTAAACCGTCTTAATAATAAGACGCTCTTTTATGTGGTTATTTAAAAATAAAAAATACACGTCGGACGAAGAACTTGCTTTAGCTTATTATAAAACGGGCGATAAGCAATTGGTGGGCGATCTGTTTGAGAAACATGTAAAAACCGTTTTTGGCGTTTGTTTGTTCTATTTTAAGGATAAAGATATTGCTAAGGATGCCGTGATGCAGATCTTTGAAAAACTGATAAGTGAATTACGAAAAACAGAAATAAAAAATTTTAAAGGATGGCTGAGTTTTGTAATAAGAAATTATTGCATCAGCGAGATCCGAAAAAATAATAAACACAGATCTGTGAGCGAGAGTTATTTGGATTTTGAAATGAAAGATGCTGTTTTAGAGGATGAAGAAAAAATTGAAAGCGTAAATGAGGAATTACTTTTGGAACATTTAACCCCCGCGTTACACCTTTTAAAACCGGAACAAAAAGCATGTGTTGAATTATTTTATTTGCAAAATTTATCCTATCAGCAAATAAGCGAACAAACAAACCTGAGTTTGAACGAAGTGAAGAGCAGGATCCAAAACGGTAAACGAAATTTAAAATTAATAATTGAAGATAAAATCAAAGGAAGAAACAATGCGGACAAAAAATAAAAATATCACCGATCTGGAATACTTGGCCGAACTGGGTTTTGAAGGAACTGCTGTAAGCGAATTGGATATTACCGGATTAAATTCAAAAATAAGATCCCGGGTTTTATCTTACAACACCGGAAATCACTTTGCTTTTATAAGTTTGTTAATGGGTATTTTTATTGGCATTTCTGTATTTTTTAGTTTGTATACGCAACCTTTATCGCATATTCCGTTTACAAATTCAGGCGCCGCCCGCCAACCTCAAAAAGAAAATTTAGCCACGCTTAGTTTGGATACTGTAAACGTTGTTCCTGAAAATTTTGTGAAACATAAAACAATTCAGCCTAAAATAAATGAGCCGTTAACGGTTACAACAGAAAATAATAGAATTGATAGCGCTGTAAGTATGAATTCGGTTCCAATAGATCCGACTGGTCTGAATCCCGAAAAAATAAAAGAGCCGGGCATTAAATATATTTCAAATTCACCCATCATTTTTATTCACGATCTAAAATTGACAGATTATTCTTTACTCTACTTTAAACGAAATAAATTTGTAAACTTAAATGTAAAAGAAGGATTGGCCGCAGCTTACGCGAACAAGGAAGATCTTAAAAAATACGGAAATGTACTCGAGCCTGAAGATAATTATTACTTACACCAGGCCATTGCCGATGCTCTAAAAGAATTTAAGAACAAAAATTACAATGCCTGTTTAAATAAGCTAAACACGGTAATGCAGTTTAATCACAATGACATTAATTGCCGTTTTTATTATGGTATGTGTTATTTTTATAAAAAGAGTTATTGGGCGGCAATTAAAGACCTAGATGAGTGTATTGCAAATCCTAACAACGCATTTTTGCAGGAGGCAGAATATTATAAAGCAGTTTCTTTGTACGAATATGGAAAAAAGCCTGAAGCATTGAAACTGTTCAAAAAAATTGCCGAGGACGAAGGATTTTATGCCGATAAGGCAAAAAAATATTTATAAAAAGCGCATACTATCGTTTGGTTTTTGCATCCAAACTGTCAATTGAATTTAAACAAACTTTGTAGTAGTCCATTGCCTTGGCCATTTGAGCTTCTTTCTTTTTTAAATTTTTATTGTTAGTGGCCGCTACATTGCACAGGGTTGCTAATCCGCGGTAGCTGTTGATCAGTAAATTTTTGTTGCCTAATTCCAGGCTCAGTTGAAGTGCTTGTTTAAAATAGCGTTCGGCCTCAGTTAATTTGTTTACGTCGGTCTGTAAAATACCAAGGTTAATGTACGAGGTACAAATACTTTCTTTGTTGCCTGCACCTTGTTCTATTGCCAAAGCCGCGAATTGCATGGTTAATGCCTCTGAATAATTTTCTTGTTTTTTATAAATAATGGCAATGTTGTTGTAGGATGCGGCCATTCCGCTTTTATCGCCCATATCTTCTTTTAACTTTAAAGAGGAAAAGTGATTTTTTAGGGCCTTGGAATATTTTTTTTGTCGTTCGTAAATAACGCCAATATTATTATAGGAGTCTGCAATTCCCTGCTTGTTACCAAGTTCTTCTTCTGCATTTAATGAAGTTAATTGATATTTAAGCGCCTCTTCGTATTTGCCCTGTCTGAAATAAACATTTCCTATGTTCATGTTTTCGTTTGAATAAGCAATTGTTTTGGTTTCTTTCGATTGCTGAAGAGTGTTCAATGCCGCAAAATAAAAGTTGAGCGCTTTAGCATAAATTCCCTGTTTTTCATAAATGATGCCAATATTATTTAAAGTTTTAACGCTATTTTCTTTGTCACCCACTTCTTCTGAAAATATAAGCGAGTTAGAATAAGTTTCAAGGGCTTTTTTGTAATCGCCTTGTTTTTCATAAATAGCCGCGAGGTTGTGATAAGAGGCTGCTAAGCCTTTTTTATCGCATAGCTCATCTTTTATTTTTAGGGAAGCTAAATGATTTTGGAGCGCCAAAGGGTAATTTCCGAGCATAAAATAAACATTGCCAATGTTGTTGTGCGAATCGGCCATACCGCTTTTATATTTTAACTGATTTGCCAGCTGAATGGCTTGTTGCCCATACCCAAGGCTGCTGTTGTACTGACCAATGACCCTTAATTCGTGGCAGAGCCTTAAAAGATGAATTACCCGGTTGGTATCTTGCTTATCCTTCTTTAATAAATTACTGAGCGAATCGGCTTTAAAGTTTTGTGAAAAAGTATCAGTTGTCACAAAAAGAAAATGAAAGAGCAATA